>JBMFPL010000042.1:0-14507 GCA_049969115.1 Bryobacteraceae bacterium
GCGGCGTGTGGCAGAGCACGCAAAGCTCCATGCTCCGCCGGTTGTCGTGCGCGGAGAGCGGGTCGTGACACTTGTTGCAGGTTGAGGTCTTGATCACATCGCGCACCACGGTGGCCTTGGACCCGTCAGGAACCCAGGTGTAGACGTCGTCGTCGTAGTTGATGATGGACTGCAAGTCGAACTCGGCAAGATTGCGAGAGGCCCAGGCGCCGATGGAATGCGTGGCGGTGCGGTCGAAGTCGGCCGGCGCCTTGGTGCGGAAGGTGTAGACATATTCGCCCTCGCCGACCTTGGCGAAGGTTCCCCCTGAATCGTAGTTGGCCTGGGTGGCGCTGGCCCCGGTGATGGGACTGGTCTGCACCCAGGTGGTGTAAGCCACATACTGAGTCTGCCCTTTGGGGATATAGGCAGCGACCAGCCTCACCGAGACCGTCCCCGGCGTGGTGACGCCATCCATGTCCAGCGGCAGACCCTTCGGATCCGTGATGCGGAAGCGCGCCTTGATGGTCCCATCGGATTCAATCGAGGCGGAAAGGATCTTCAGGACCAAGCCCGGCCGCACGAAATTGACCAGGTTGGGATCGGCGTAAAAGGCCTTGTCCTTTTGCGTGTAAACAGGCGTGTCGGAGCTGCTCAGCAGAACTGCTGCACCGATTAGGGCGACAAGCGCGATTGCTGTGCGGAACCTGCTAACCCACTCGACTGGCGATGGCATTGTCGGGCACCCTCCGATCCCCGTAAAGTATAGCCCAGGGTCACGGTCTTAGCACACGAGAGGCCATACGGGCGCGAGGATAACTCTCTGTCGCCAGAGAGCGCACAAAGACAATCAGGTCTTCAGATTGGGTTATGGGTGGGTGAAAACCCCATGGGTGTGTGATATTCCGCCATTGCAAAATACAACACACGGTGACGCCAGTCACAGACCACTCGTCCCCATCAGCTTTAACATCAACTAGGTGATAGGGCCCTGGCAGTCCAGGGTGATTTTCGCCCACCCGGAGCTCACTATGATCGCTTTCGACAAGTCATTGGGACGCATTGCCATTGAGATGCCGGCCAGCATTCCGGTGCTGGAGAAATTCGGCTTGGATTACTGCTGTGCAGGCCATCGCTCCTTCGAGCAGGCGTGTCGGGAACGCGGGCTTTCTCCGGAAGCGGTGGCTGCCGAAATCCAGGCAGCCGTGCAGCGGGCGCCCGAGCCCGAGAGGGACTGGTCGCTGGCTTCGCTCACCGAGTTGATTGACCACATTCTGGGAGCGCACCACGAATACCTGCGTGCCGAGCTCCCCGCGCTCGCGCACCGGCTGGAACGGACCAGGCAGGCACACCCGTCCCACGCTGCTTTGCTGGACAGACTCCGCGAAACATTCCTGGGCCTGCAAGAAGAACTCTACGCTCACCTACACAAGGAGGAAACGATTCTCTTCCCGGCACTGCGTGAGCTGGAGGCGGCGACCACGCAGGGCCGTGCGGTTCCGCGCACGCCGTTCGGAAGCGTCAACAATCCGATTCGCGTGATGCTGATGGAGCACGACAGTGCGGCTGCGGCTCTCGAGCAAATGCGGACTGTCACCCAGGGCTACGCGCTGCCGGCGGAAGCCTGCGCTACCTGGGAGGCGCTGTACCGGGGACTGGAGGAGCTGGAGCGAGACCTGCACCTGCATATTCATCTGGAGAACAACGTGCTGTTCCCCAAGGCCGCCGAGCTGGAAGCCGCCGCGCGCGGATGAGGGCGGGCTGGCGGCACGGGCCCGGGCGGCGCGGCGCGGCGGTTTACAATGGAGTTTTGGATATATGGATAACCCGCACCTCGCCCAGTCTTCCACGGTTCAGCCGCAAGCGCGGATCAAGCGTACCCCGAAGGCTCCGCGCCAGCGGATGCCGCTTTTGGATGACCACCTGCGCGTGACGACCGCACGCGAGGTCGCCCGGGGATTCAGTCTCGAGCAGGCTCGCGCGGAAGCCCTGCGCTGCCTGGATTGCAGGGAGCCCAAGTGCGTTGCGGCCTGCCCGCTGCACATTGACATCAAGGGCTTTATCGCGCGCATCGTCGAGGGCGATTATCTCGGCGCGGCCGAAAAGATCTTCGAGCAAAGTCCCTTCCCCGGCATCTGCGGGCGCGTCTGTCAGAAGGAGCTTTACTGCGAAAAAGAGTGCCTGTTGGGCAATCCAAAGACCGGGCTCGAGCCAGTGGCTATCGGGGCCTTGGAGCGCTTTGCGGCCGACTATTACAGGCAGGCGGGCGAGTCGCGCCTTCCCCCGGTTCCGCCCTGGAACGGGATGCGCGTTGCCTTGGTGGGCAGCGGCCCAGCCTCGCTGATCACGGCGTTCGATCTGGTGCGCAAGGGCTACAAGGTGACGATCCTGGAAGCCCTGCACGAGCTGGGCGGGGTGCTGGCATATGGAATTCCTCCCTTCCGGCTACCGCGCGAAATCATTCGCGAGGAGCTGGACCACCTGCGGGCCATGGGTGTGGAGTTCCTCACCGATTTCATCGTGGGCAAGACGTGCACGCTCCAGGAGCTGTTCGACTCGGGCTTCGACGCCGTATTCCTGGGCACGGGCGCAGGCCTGCCCCATTTGATGGGCATCCCGGGCGAAAACCTGGTCGGCGTTTACACCGCCAACGAATTCCTCACCCGCGTCAATCTTATGAAAGCCTACGAGTTCCCGGCGGCCGATACGCCGGTCCGCGTGGGCGCGCGCACCATCGTGGTGGGTGGCGGCAACTCGGCCATGGATGCGGCGCGGTGGGCGCGCCGGCTGGGCAGCGAGTCCATCATCATGTTCCGGCGGGGACGCGCCGAGCTCCGCGCCAGGGCCGAAGAAATCGAACATGCCGAAGAGGAAGGCGTCAAGTTCGAGTTCCTGGCGGTGCCGGTGCGCATCTTCGGCGACGAAAACGGCTTCGTGCGCGAGGTGGAGTGCATCCGGATGCGGCTGGGCGAGCCGGACGAAAGCGGCCGGCCCGCTCCCATCCCGCTTCCTGGCTCCGAATTTCGCATGCCCGTTGACACCATCGTCATGGCGATCGGCCAGAGTCCCAACCCGACGGTGCAGCGGGTGACCCGCGAACTGGTCACCAGGCGCGGCAAGATCGTGGTGGACGAGTCCGGGCGCACCAGCTTGCCGCGGGTTTTCGCCGGTGGCGACGTGGTGCGCGGTGGCTCGACCGTCATTCTGGCCATGCGTGACGGGCGCGCGGCGGCCGAGGCCATTGACCGGGCGCTGCGCGCCGAGCGGGCGGCCGAGGCGAGGCCCCTGCCAACCGAGCTGCCTCCTATCCTCCGCCCAGCCGAATTCCGCATCGTGAACAAACGCCGCCTGACGCCCGACATTTCCTGGCTCGAGGTGGAAGCCCCCGCCGTGGCTGCCCACTGGAAGCCAGGCCAGTTCGTCATCGTGCGCCCCACGCCAGAAAGCGAGCGCATCCCGCTGACGCTGGTCGAAGGGGACCCCTCGCGCGGCACCATCGTGCTGGTTGTGCAGGCGGTAGGCAAGACGACGCGGATCACCGCTGACTTGGAGGCCGGCCAGCGAATGGCCGACGTGTTGGGGCCCCTGGGGACTCCTGCAACAATCGAGCTGCTGGGCCATGTCCTCTGCGTGGCTGGCGGTGTCGGGGTGGCCGAGCTGCTGCCCGTGGCCCGCGCTTTCCGGCAGGCGGGCAACCGAGTGACCGTGCTGTGCGGCGCTCGCACGCGGGACCTCATCATCCTCGACGAGGAGCTGCGCGCCGCCGCCGACGAGATGCTGTGGGCCACCGACGACGGCTCGGCTGGCTTCCACGGCACGGTGGTAGACCTCATGCGGCACTGGCGCGACTCGCACCCGGGGCCCTTGGGCGCCGTCCACGTCATCGGTCCCATCCCCATGATGCGGGCCGCCGCGGAGCTGACCCGGCAGTGGGGCGTGCGGACCTTCGCCAGCCTCAACCCGATCATGGTGGACGGCACCGGCATGTGCGGCGGCTGCCGCGTCACCGTGGGCGGCCAGGTGAGATTCGCCTGCGTGGACGGCCCGGAGTTCGACGCGCATCAGGCGGATTTCGACGAGCTGACGCGCCGCAACCGCGCCTACGTGGAGTACGAGCGCCGCGTCTATCAAGAGCACCTTTGCCGGATTGGGCTGGGCCGCTGACCGAGTCGGCCTCGCGCGTTCGCTGGAACAACCAGAGGAGGGGCGCGGGAGCGGCGTGGCTGCACGCAACTCCCAACGAAACGTTTGCCTGCCGTCGTGTTCTTGTTGAGGCCCCTGGTCCCCGGGGGCTTTCGCCCTCGGGCACGCACAGGAGCCGCCACTGACCGCCCCGGCTTACTCGATCGTCAGCGAGGAAACGATGATGCCGCGCTCGCGCGGATCCCCCTCGTCCGGCGGCAGCGCGCG
This sequence comes from Bryobacteraceae bacterium, assembly GCA_049969115.1. Classification (GTDB taxonomy): domain Bacteria; phylum Acidobacteriota; class Terriglobia; order Bryobacterales; family Bryobacteraceae; genus DTHT01. The sequence continues at coordinate 4,390 of JBMFPL010000042.1, forward strand.
ATCCAGCCGGAACTCGATGTGCACGCGACGACCCGCTTGCCCGCGCGCCAGCCCGCGCGCGAACGTGTATTCGCCAGGTTGGTGGTAGGTTTCGGGCGCCAGCGGCACACCGTTTGCTGAGGCCGAAAGCGTCACCGGACCGAGCCGCTGGATAACCACTTCCGGCACGAAGAACCGCAAGACCACCCTCGGACGCATCCCTGCCGGCAACGGCGCACGGGCCGCGAACTCCCGCTCCGTCCAGCGCCAGCATCCGTATTCGATCTGGTGCCAGCCGCGCAGCAGCTCGATTTCCCCCGCGCGCGCCCGAGGCAGGCTTTTCAGAAGGCAGAAGGCGCGCTGGTCGCCTTCCGCGCTCACCGGGTCCGAGTGCCCGCTGCCGAAGGTGGCGAAGTCCAGGATTTCCCAACCAGTTCGCTCCAGCAACACGCGCAAGCCGGCTTCCGAAAACACCCAGTAATTGGTCCAGTCCTGGTTGGCTTCGCCTTCGCGCAGCAGATATGCGACGGGCAAGCGCCGGATCTCAGTCTTTCTGTCGGCGGCGAAGGCCGCAATGCGCGTGCTGAGCACGCAATAGCGGGCGCGCGCAGCCAGCGCCTCCATCGCGTAGTAGGGGTTCTTCAGGTGGTAGAGCGTGCCCAGAAAGAAGGCGAGCCCGTAGCGCTGGCCCGGCAGGGTGAACTGCGAGTCCAGGTCCACCCCCAGAATTTCGATGGACGAGCCCAGTTCTTCCTTGAGGGCGCGCACGCCTTCCATGCCGTTGCAATTGGTCTCGGGGTAATCCACTGCATGCACGCGCAGTCCCAGGGATTCCAAAAAAAACGCCAGCTCGCCGTCCGCGCAACCCAAATCGAGAACCGGCTCCTCGCCAGCCAGCGCCAGCAAGCGCCGCCGTTCGCCGCGGAGCAACTTATCGAGCACGGCCAGCCCGCTCAACGAACGATAGGGATACCAGGCGATTTGCCGGCCGCGGCCTTCGATGCGCCGCCTGGCGTCCTCCAGCGCCCGCTCGAATTGCTGCGCGCGCCGATTCAGTTCGGCGATGTCCAAACGCCTGGGATCATCCATTGGGGCCAGACCTCGCTTTAGCCGGCGCTGCCCGCGGCAGGCGCCCCATCCGGCGACTCGCCACGGCGCAGCGAGTCGTAGTACTCCCTGAGGATCGCCACCACCTCGGGTTTGGAGAATTCCGGCGGCACCGGTTTGCCTTCGCTGAGCAGCTTGCGCAGCAGGGTGCCGGACAGCAGCAGGCGCGCCCCGCCCCGGTACTGCCCGTGCTCGTCAATGATGGCAGTGCTTTCGTGGGGGCAGGTTTTCATCGAGGCCATGGAGCCGCACTCGTAACAGTAGAACGTCCAGTCCAGGCAGAGCGGCTGGATCTGGAGCGCGTCGCCCGGGATTTTCTGGAAAATTTTCTGTGCGTCGTATGGCCCGTAATAGTTGCCTACGCCGGCGTGGTCGCGGCCTACGATCAGGTGCGAGCAGCCGTAGTTCTGGCGAAAAACGGCGTGCAGGAGGGCCTCCCGCGGCCCCGCGTAGCGCATTTCCATGGGGTAGCCGCCCTGGACGACCCGGTCCTTGCGGAAGTACTTGGTCACCAACGCCTCCACAGCCCGCACCCGCACCTCGGCCGGGATGTCACCGGGCTTGAGCTTGCCGATGAGCTGGTGGATGTAGACGCCGTCGCAGACCTCGATGGCGATCCACGCCAGGTAGGCGTGCGAATTGTGCATCGGATTGCGCAGTTGCAGCGCCGCCACGGTGCGCCAGCCGCGCTCCTCGAAGATCCGGCGCGCCTCGGCCGGACGCTGGTAGATGCCGGCGAACGCCTCAGGATAGTAGGACTCAGAGATCACCTTGACCGGCCCGGCCAGATTCACCGGCCCCTGCTGGAGCACCTTGCGCACGCCGGGATGGGCCGGATCCGTGGTCCGGAAAACCTCGCGGCATTCATAGTCTTTGTCGATCGCGTACTTTTCGGTGACGCGCATGGTGCCCATGATGGCGCCGGTTTCGCTATCCCACAGAGCCACTTCTTCGCCCAACGCAATGGAAGAGGCGAGATCGGCCGCGCAGGAGAGTGTGATGGGGATCGGCCAGAACAGGCCCCCGTAACCCGGCAAGCTGAAGCTGGCGCAGCAGCCCTTCCAGTCATCGTAGCCCATGAAGCCTTCCAGAGGCGTGAAGGCGCCGATGCCCATCATGAGCAAGTCGCTAGTCTCGCGGCTGCTCATCGGGACTTTCTTGAGGCTGCGGGCTTTGGCCAGCTCCTCGCGCCGGGCTTCGCCTTCCACCAGCAAGGGCTTCAGGGCGGGACTTCCGTGCGGTGGCACCAGGCGGCTCATGAGATGGGCTCCTGCCCGTATCGAGTGGGGCGCCTTGGCTGCATCAGTGTCTCAGGCCCGTCGCAGGCGTTCGAGCACGCGCTCGCGGCCCAGCGTCACGAAGACGGTGAAGGCGCTGGGGCCGACGGTCTGCCCGGTCAGAATGGCCCGCGCGGCATTGATGATCAGGCCGGCCTTGACGCCCCGCTCGGCGGCCAACTGTCTGAGTTCGCGCTCCACGCTGGCTTCGGTGAACTCGGCCGAGGCCTCCAGGCGGTCGGCCAGCTCGTGAAGAAGCTGCCGCGCCCCGGGTTCGTCCAGTTTCTGCTGCGCCTCGGGCGTGATCGGGTACTCGTCGCTGAAGTAGGCCCGGCCACGGGTGACGAAGTCGGTCAACATCGAATAGCGCGTGCGGATCACATCAATGACGGCCAGGAAGCGCTGCTCATCGTAAGGTACGCCAAGGCCCGCCTGCTCCAGGGTGCGTCGCACGTAGGGCGCCAGATCGCGGACCGGCATGGTGCGCAGGTGCTGCGCGTTCAGCCACACCGCCTTGGGATCGAACGGATCGTCCTGACGGAAGTTCACCACCGCGTTGGAGCGGTTGATGCCCTCGAAGCAGAAGGCCTCGATCAGTTCCTGGCGGGTCATGAGCTCGCGGTTGTCCTTGGGCGACCAGCCAAGCAGGCACAGGAAGTTGACGAAGGCGTGCGGCAGGAACCCGGCGTCGCGGTAGGTGGTGACGCTCACCACAGCCCCGTGGCGCCGTTTGGAGAGCTTGGAGCCGTCCGGCGCCACCAGCAGCGGCAGGTGGGCGAACTCGGGCGACGGGGCGCCAGCCGCCTCGAAGATCAGCAGGTGCTTGAAGGTGTTGGTGAGATGGTCCTGGCCGCGCACGATGTGGGTGATTTTCATTTCGATGTCGTCGGCGCAGGAGGCCAGATGGTAGGTGGGCGTGCCGTCGCTGCGCAGCAACGCGAAGTCCTCGATGTCCGCGGTGGATTTCTGCTGCTCGCCGTAGACGGCGTCGCGGAAGCGCAGAATGCGTGGGGGATCGCGAGGCACCAGGAAGCGCAGCACGAAGGGTTCGCCCGCGGCGGCCCTCCGGTCGCTTTCCTGGCGCGGCAGGTCGCGCATGCCGGGATGGAACAGCCACGGGCCCTTGCCGTGGTTTTTTTCCTCCGGTTCGGCCGCAGCGGGGGTGAAGTCGCGGTACGCGAAACCCTTGTCGAGCAGCGCCTGCCCGAGCTGACGGTGCAAGTGCAGCCGCTCGGACTGGTGATAAAGCTCGTCCCATTCCAGCTCCAGCCACCGCAGGCCCTCGAAGATGGAATCCAGCGAGGCCTGCGTGTTGCGGTCCACGTCCGTATCGTCAATGCGCAGGATCATGGTGCCGCCATGCCGGCGCGCGTAAAGCCAGTTGAAGACGTAGGTGCGGGCGCTGCCGATGTGCAAAAAGCCGGTGGGCGAGGGAGCGAAGCGCAGTCGCGGCATGAACAAGACCAGTATAGCGACTGGCCTTTCAGGCGCGCGGATGAAGCGCTTCGAAAAGGGCCACCAGCTCGGCGAGCGATAACTGTTCGGCCCGCAGACACATTTCGGGCCGCCCCTCCAGGAGCTCGCGCGGGTACTGCCCGGCCAGGTTGTTGCGCAGCGTGCGGCGTTTGTAGCGGAAGCAGCGTGCGGCGAAATCCAGAAACGCCGGGATGCGCTCCCAGGGCAGCAGCGGCCGGGCGCGGGGCACAAGGCGAATCAGCGCCGATGAGACCTCAGGGGGCGGGGAAAAGGCCGAGGGTGGCACGCCGAACAGGATCTCTGGCTCGCTCACCAGTTGCGCGTGCACGCTCAGTAGCCCGTAGTCGCGCCGGCCGGGCTGCGCAGCCAGGCGCGCCGCGACCTCGCGTTGCACCAGCAGCACGGCGCGCTTCATGCGTGTCCCGAGCTCGAGAACCTGGGTGAGAATCGGCGAGCTGATGTAGTAAGGGATGTTGCCGGCGATCACGGCCGGTCCCCACTGCGAGAGGTCGAGCTTCAACACGTCAGCCCCGACGATCTCCACGGCGGGCGAATCCCGGAAACGCTGGCGCAGGCGGGTGACCAGGGCCGGGTCCAGCTCGATGGCGATCAGGCGCTGGCAGCGGCGCGCCAGATGAGCGGTGAGCGCCCCATCGCCTGCGCCGATCTCCACAACCAGGGGCTCGTTTTGGGGACAAGCGGCGCATGCGATGCGCTCGAGCACGTCATCGCGTCGCAGGAAATGCTGCCCGAGTTTGCGCGGCACCAGGAAGCGGATCAGCTTCCCACGTCGAAGCGGTAGCGGCTGAAGGAGACGGTCACCTTGCCGTAGGTCGGCTGGCCGAAGGTGGTCGCCGGGCGGAACCCGGTAAAGAGCACGTAGTTCTCGATCGAGCGCCGCAACCGCGGGTTCTCCATGATCCGGTCGCCTTCCGTGATCGTGTAGTCCACCATTCGTCCCTGCCGGTCCACGGTGACCTCCAAAATGAAGTCGCCGCCTTCAAAGCCGAAGGGGGCGGGGGTGGCCACGGCTGCTTCTTGCACCAGGCCGACCAGTGGCACATCGTTGCCCGGGGCGTGGTGGAACAAGACGCTGGGAACCAGCATGGCGAACAGGATGATCGCCGATAGCAAGCCTCCCGCCGCGGGCAAGGCCACCGGGCGCATGATGTTCTCCGCCCAGAGCCTGGCGCGGTCCCAGAGGTGGGCCGCCAGCGCGCCCGCGCTCGCGTACGCCATGCGGCGCACCCGCTCCCGCGAGGCCAGGACCAGCAAGGCGGTGGTGAGCTCGGGAGGCGGCGCCAGCGCCGGCAGTTTTTGCAACGCCTGGCGAACGCGCAACATTTGCCGGTATCTGGCCGCGCACTCGGCACACTCCTCCAAGTGCGAGCCAACGTGCAGATGTTCGGCCTCCTCAAGCCTCCCGTCCACGTATTCGGAAAGCGAACGTTGCACGTGCTGGCAGTTCATGGCGTCACTGTGCTGGCTCCGGTGTCCAGCTCAAGCTCGGCTCGGGCTCCAGCCGTTCGGCCAGATCCCTGCGCAGGGCTTCCCGCCCGCGCTGGATCCGGGATTTCACCGTACCCAAGGCTACTTGGAGAATCTCGGCGATCTCCTCGTAGCTGAGCTCCTCGATGTCCCGCAAGACCACAGCGGCCCGGAAGCTGGGGTTCATGCGGGCCAGCGCCGCCTCGATCATGGCGTGCTGCTCGTTTTCGACCACGTGATCGTATGGGCTCGGTCTCCGGTCGGGTATGCGCTGGGTGTAGGCCGGCCCCCGGTCCTGGTCGCCTTCCAGATCCACCTCCTGCCGCCGGTGCCGGTTGAACCAGCGCTGGTGATTGTAAGCCTGGTTGACGGCTATGCGGTAGATCCAAGTCTTCAGGCTGCTGTCACCCCGAAAAGATCCAACTTTGCGGAAGACCTTCAGGAAAACCTCCTGCACCACATCGCAGGCTTCCCAAGGATCGTCGAGAAGGCGGGACACCAAGTTATAGATTGGCTGCTGGAACTGATGGATCAGGGCTTCGTAAGCTTCCTCGGAGCCGCTGCGCAAGCCCTCCAGCAGCCGCCTCTCATCCCATTCGGGGACTTCCTCCTCGCCCGGCAACCTGACCGGCTCGCTGCCGATGATGTCCAGTATCCTGCCTGCCACGGTGACGCCTCACTGGGCGACCCCACCTTCACACTAGCAGGAAACGCTCGTTCTCGCAACTGATTGGACACCGGCCCTGTCGGCCTGGTTCCCAAACGGCCTGGGGCATCCGCAAGGTCCGGGCCGGTGCGGCGCGCAATGGGGATCATGGCGCCTAGCGTCGGCGCCCCGCCCCTGCTCAGGCCAAGTGTGCGGGAATCCCAGTTGAGAAGGCGTCCTCGCGCTCCGGGTATTGCGGTCAGGCGCACCGTGCGGAGAATGCCCAGCCCGGTCGTGAAACGGCGTCACCCGGAAAGACATCCTGGCTCCGGCAGGCGGGCGGCCCGCCCGATCAGTGGTGCTCCAGTGCGCAGGGCCGCAGAGCGGCAGGACAAAACACTGGAGAGCGGCCGCGGCTCCGCGTCGCCGGACCTTCACCTGGCCGGTTTTTGGACCAGTGCCACGTCGACCGTAATTTGGACCTCTTCGCCCACGACGACGCCGCCCGCCTCGAGCACGCGATTCCAAGTGATGCCGAAGTCCTTCCGGTTGATGGTGGCGGTGGCCGTCGCCCCAGTGCGGAGCTCTCCTGCCGTGCCCCGCACCGGTTCACCGGGGCCCTGGACATCGAAGACCACCGGGCGCGTCACTCCCCGAATGCTCAGCTCGCCTGCCAGCTTGAGACGACCAGGAGCCGCGGGAGTGACCGAGGTGGATCGGAACGTCATCAACGGGTATTTCTCGGCATCAAAGAAGTCAGCGCTGCGCAAGTGCGCGTCACGCTTGGGCTCACGCGTGTCAATGGTAGCCACTTCCACCTGCGCCTCGACTCTCGCAGTCGAGGGATTCGCCGGATCCCAGTACACCTTGCCGCCCATCTTGCCGAACTGGCCGCGGACGGTGGCTACCATCATGTGGCGCACGGCAAACTGCGCGGCCGAATGGACACTGTCAATAACCCATTCCTGGGCCGGCAAGATGCTCGCCACCAAGGTCAAGCAGAGGGCAAGCTTCGAGCAACGCATACTGCATGGGATGCGAGCACATGCGCCGGTGATGCAACGTGTCGGCGGCTCAGCCCTTCAGACTCTGGAAAGCCTGCTTGATCCGCCGCCGAGCTTCTGGCCTTGGCGGGATCAGCGGCAGGCGCGGACGACCGCCGTAGTAGCCCTCCAGATCCATCGCATATTTCAGGCCAGGGATGCCGTACTCGGTCGTCACCAGGCGAGCGGCATCGGCGATCCGGTCGTGCCAGTCTCGCGCCGCCTCATGGTCGCCGGCGCGGGCAGCTTCCCAGACCGCCAGGGTAGCTAGCGGCACCGCGTTGGCGAGCGGCACGACGGCGCCAGCGGCGCCCGCCCGCAGCGCGGCATAAGGCGTCCGCGCGGCGCCCGCCAGGACTTGGAACGCGGGACGTATCGCGGCTGTGGTTTTCACCAGTTCTTCCAAGTCGCCTGAGCTGTCCTCGATGCCGACGATGTTCGGGTGATTGAGCAACACGGCGAGGCTCTCGGCGGTCATGTCCCCGGCGGCCAGTTGGGCCGAACTGGAAACTATCACAGGGATTCGGGCTTGATCGGCGATGGCTTGGTAGTAAAGCGTTTGCACCTCAGTCCCAACAGCTCGCCGGTCGTCGGAGCCAAGGTACTGTGCCATCGCCGCCCGGTAGCCCAGCGAGGCCGCGCGGTTGGCCAGCTCGACTGCCTGCCGCACGCTTCCCGCCGTGACGAAGGCGATGAGAACCTTGTCGGGGCTTGCGAGTTCAGCGACTTGCTCCCACAGCCGTAGTATCTCATCCTCCGTCAGCGCCGCTACCTCGCCCACTGGCCCGCAGACGACGTAGCCAGCCAGCCCGGTCTGGTTCCAGCGGCCCAAGTTGTATTTGAGTTTCGGCCAGTATATCCCGCCCGCGGCATCGAAGGGAGTGGCGAGGGGGAGGAATACGCCTCGCAGCGTCAACACGGACGACTGGCGGGGAGCCTGGCAAGCTCCCCGCCGCGAACTCATTACGGGGTCACCTTGGCGAAGATGATCACCAGGGTGTACAAGGCCAGGGACTCGATCAGCACCAGGCCCAGCACCAGCGCGAAGCGGATGGCCGCCGCGGCGCCCGGGTTGCGCCCCATGGCCTCTGCCGAGGCAGCCACGGCCTTGGCCTGCGCGATCCCGCAGCCAGCCGAGGCGATGGCCATGGAGAACCCGGAGGTGATCCAGATCCACTTGGTGTCGGGTTGCCCGGCGCCGGGCGCCTGGGCGAACATGGGCGCCGCAAAGGCCAGCAGCGCCAGCAACAGCAGGACTTTCCTTGCCGTCATGCCATCATCTCCTTACTATGAAATTGCTCCCAGGAGGTGGTTCCCGTCCTCGCAGCCTCTGGCGGAACGGGCTCACACTGGCGAGCGATCAATCCCGGATCAGTGCTCCTCGTGCGCCATCGCCCCGGCCACGTAGACCATGGTGAGCAGGGCGAAGACGTACGCCTGCAAGAATGCCACGAACACGTGCAGACCCATGAACACGGCTGGCACGACCAGATATGAAAGGCTTATGAAGACCAGGGTCACCTGCTCGCCGGCGTACATGTTGGCGAACAGTCGCACGGTGAGCGAGAGCGGGCGTCCGAGGTGGCTCACCAGCTCGATAGGGACCATGATGGGCGCCATGAGCGGCACGGGGCCGGCGAAATGAGCAAGGTACCTTCCCAATCCCTGGGCGCGGATTCCCGCCCAGTGGTAGAACAGGAACGACGCCACCGCGCATCCCGCCGGAACATAGGGAAACATGGTGGGCGATTCGAAGCCGGGGATGATTCCCAGCAGGTTGGAGAACAGGATGAACACGAAGATGGTGCCGAAGAAAGGCAGGTGAGCGCGGCCGCCGTGGCCCACCACTTCATCTGCCTGGTCGCGCAGGAAGCCGTAGATGATCTCGAAGCAGTGTTGTATCTTGCCCGGCCGGTCCACCGAGAGCCGCGGCCTGAGCACGGCGAACACGACCACGATGATCGCCGCCACCAGGATCTGCATGACCATGAAGTTCGACCACGGCCGCGCCGGGTTCTCCGCTTGCAGCCCCGCCCACCCCAAAACGGAGTTGGCCGTGCCGGCCAGGTGATCGTTGAACAGGCGCGTCAGCCAGAGTTCATGTTCCTGCATAGAGGAGCTCGTAGATCATTTCCGCCAGCACGGCCGCGGCGGCGACCAGCAGGCCCGTCAGGATCCCCAGCCCGCTGAAACCGAAGACTTTCACTATAACATAGGCGGCCGCGCCCAGGAGCACGTACCGCAGGCCGAACAAAACGGCCCAGCGCAGCCTGCGGGCCGCGCGCCGTGGATCCAAGCCGGCCGTCACCTGCTCGAGCCAGCGGAAATTCGCCATGGCCCCCAGCGCGCCGGCCAGGAAGCCGCCGCCCCAGGGCGGTCCCCCAACCCACCAGGCCACACAGGCGCCCCCCGCGGCCAGGACGGCCATCAGGCGCCGGATTCGCTCCAGCGCCCGCTCCACGCACAGCGCTTCAGTTTCGTTCATCTTCCAGATCCCGGCGGAGGGTTCTCAGCAGCTCCAGGAAGCCGCCGGCGATGCCGAAGAGCAGAAAAACAAGATAGAGAAAGTTTGTTTGAAACAGGCGGTCCAGCGCCCATCCCAGCGCGTAACCCGCGAAGGTGCTGGCAGGCAGCAGGAAGGCCAGGCCGCTGTAGCGACCCACCAGTGTCCACACGCTCCGCCTGCCAGCCATGGCGATGGCGCTCGCGCCGCCCCGGGCCTGGCTGCCCTCAACTGCTCATGGAAGCCAGGAACTCCGCGTTGTTGCGCGTCTTGGAAAGCTTGTCCAGCAGCAGCTCCATGGCCTCCACCGGCGACAGCGGCGCCAGCACCTTCCTGAGCACCCATACCCGGTTGAGCTCCTCCTTGGGTTGCAGGAGTTCTTCCTTGCGGGTGCCGCTCTTGTGAATGTCAATGGCGGGGAAGATGCGCTTGTCCACCAGCCGCCGATCCAGGTGGATCTCCATGTTGCCGGTGCCTTTGAACTCCTCGAAGATCACGTCGTCCATGCGGCTGCCGGTGTCGATCAGCGCGGTGGCGATGATGGTCAGCGACCCGCCTTCCTCGACATTGCGTGCCGCGCCGAAGAACCGCTTGGGGCG
>JBMFPL010000043.1:0-11772 GCA_049969115.1 Bryobacteraceae bacterium
GCCAGGTCCTGCGCGGCCACGCGCGCCTCGCTGAGTGCCGCTTCGCCCAGCGCCGCGATCTGTTCGGCGGTGGCAGCGGGATCGCGTTTCTCCACCGGCGCTTTGCGGCGGGCGTGGATCCGGCCCTCGGGGTCAACCACCGCCACGGCCAGTTTCGTGCCGCCCACGTCCACTGCGAGGACACAGTTCATGCGCCAGCCGGCTTCAGGCGGGAGGATCGGCGGCTGCCGGCACGGCTTGCGCCGCCAACTGCCGCAGCATGTAAGGCAGGATGCCGCCGTTGCGGTAGTATTCGGCCTCCTGCGGCGTGTCCACGCGCACTGTCACCTGGAAGCTTTTCTCGCTGCCATCGGCAGCCACGGCTCGCACGCGCGCCGTGCGCGAACCGGCCAGCGCCTCGGCGATGCCCTCGATCGCGTAGGTCTCCGTTCCCGTCAGATGCAGTGTCTCGCGATTCTCGCCGGGTCGGAACTCCAGCGGCAGCACGCCCATGCCCACCAGGTTCGAGCGGTGGATGCGCTCGAAGCTTTCAGCGATCACCGCCCGGACGCCGAGCAGGCGCACACCCTTCGCTGCCCAGTCGCGCGAGGAGCCGGAGCCGTACTCCTTGCCGGCCAGGATGAGCAGGGGCACGCCTTCCTGGCGATAGCGCATGGCCGCGTCGTAAATGGGCATCCTCTCGCCATCCGGCAGGTGAACCGTCCACCAGCCTTCCACGCCGGGCACCAGAAGGTTCTTGAGGCGCACGTTGGCCAGGGTGCCGCGGATCATGACCTCGTGGTTGCCCCGGCGCGCGCCGTAGGAATTGAAATCGCGCGGCTGCACGCCAAGCGAGATCAGGTACTGGCCGGCGGGGCTGGAAGGATGGATGGAGCCGGCGGGCGAGATGTGATCCGTGGTGATGGAGTCGCCCAGTACGGCCAGCGCCCGCATGCCTCGGATGTCGGCCAGCCACTCGGCCGGGTCCACCATCTCATCGAAGTAGGGCGGCCGCTTGATGTAGGTGGACTGGGGATCCCACTGGTACAGATCGCCCGCGGGCGCCTCCAGGGCGGCCCACTGCTCGTCGCCGCGGAAGACTTCCGAGTACTCCTTGCGGAACAGCTCGGTGCGCACCGAACGGTTGACCGCCTGACGCACTTCTTCGAGCGAGGGCCAGATGTCGCGCAGGTAGACGGGACGGCCCTCGCGATCCTGGCCCAGCGGCTCGCTGGTCAAGTCAATGTCCACGCGGCCGGCGAGCGCGTAAGCCACCACCAGCAACGGCGAGGCAAGATAGTTGGCGCGCACCAGCGCGTGCACGCGCCCTTCGAAATTGCGATTGCCGCTCAGCACGGCGGCCACCACGAGCTTGTCGCGCTGGATGGCCTCGGCCACCGGCTCGGGCAGCGGCCCGCTGTTGCCGATACAGGTCATGCAGCCGAAGCCGGTCAGATAGAAGCCGAGGGCCTCGAGGGCAGGCAGCACGCCGGCTTCGCGCAGGTAATCTATCACCACCTTAGAGCCGGGCGACAGGCTGGTCTTCACCCACGGTTTGGTCCGCAGGCCGCGCTCCACGGCTTTCCGCGCCAGCAGGCCCGCGCCCACCATGACTGTCGGGTTCGATGTGTTCGTGCAACTGGTGATGGCTGCGATGACCACGGAACCGTCGCGCAAAGCGGCGTCCTCGCTGGCCAGTTTCACCGCCACTTGGCGAGGTGGCGCGCCCAGCCCGTCGAGGAAGTTCTTCTTCACGTCGCCCAGCGTCACGCGGTCCTGCGGCCGGCGCGGGCCGGCCAGGGAAGGAACGACCGTACCCAGATCCAGCTCCAGCGTATCGGTGAAGATCGGATCGGGCGACTGCGGGGTGCGGAACAGGCCTTGCTCGCGCGCGTAGGCCTCCACCAGCTCGATCAGCTCGGGCGGCCGGCCAGTCAGGCGCAGGTAGTCGAGGGTGCGCGAGTCAATGGGAAAGAATCCCATGGTGGCGCCGTACTCGGGCGCCATGTTGGCGATGACAGCGCGGTCGGCCGCGTCCAGCGCATCCAGCCCCGGCCCGTAGAACTCGACGAACTTGCCCACCACGCCCTTGTTGCGTAGCATCTGGGTGACGGTGAGCACGACGTCGGTGGGCGTGGCCCCGGGAGCGAGCGTGCCGTAAAGCTTGAAGCCCACGACCTCCGGGATGAGCATGGGAATGGGCTGGCCGAGCATGCACGCTTCAGCTTCGATGCCGCCCACGCCCCAGCCCAGCACACCCAGGCTGTTGATCATCGTGGTGTGGGAGTCCGTGCCCACCAGCGTATCCGGGTAGGCCCAGGTCTCGCCGTCGCGCTGCGCCGCGAAGACCACCGAAGCCAGATACTCCAGGTTGACCTGGTGGATGATGCCCGTGCCCGGCGGCACCACGCGAAGATTGGGGAAAGCTGACTGGCCCCAGCGCAGGAACGCGTAGCGCTCACGGTTGCGCTGGTACTCGAGCTGGGTGTTGAGCCGGAAAGCTTCGGGCGAGCCGTAGTAATCCACTTGGACCGAGTGGTCAATGACCAGGTCCGCGGGGATGAGCGGGTTTGCGCGCCGCGGGTCCCGGCCCATCTTGTGGAGCGCGTCGCGCATGGCGGCAAAATCCACCACGCAGGGTACGCCGGTGAAATCCTGGAGCAGCACACGCGCAGGCATGAAGCTGATCTCGGTAGGTTCGGTGCGCCCGCTCCAGTTGGCGAGCTGTTCGATCTGCGCGGCGGTGACCGTGCGCCCGTCCTCGTGGCGCAGCAGGTTTTCCAGCAGGACTTTCAGCGAGTAAGGCAGCCGGGAGACATTCGTGAACCCAGCTTTTTCCAGGGCGCGCAAGGAGTAAATGCGATAGGAGCGCTCGCCTACGCGCAGCACGGTGGCGGTGCCAAAGGAATTGTTAGCGACCATCGTGGGCTATTGTACTCCCGCCGGCCGCCGGCCATGGGCCTTCAGGCCGTGACCTGCCGGGCGGCAGCGTCCCACCGCAGCCGGCGGCCGGAACGCAGCGCTTCCATGGCCATGCAGAGCACCACGGTCGCGTAGTGGCCCGCCTCGACGGGCGCGCTGGGATCCTTGCGCGTCTTGACCGCCTCCAGGAAATTGCGAATGTGAGCTCGGGTGGCGGAGGCAAAAGCGCCCGGTAACCTTCTGGCGGCAGCGGGCTGCGGATCCAGCGTCTTGGGGTCTTCCAGAAACAGCGCGTAGCTTTCGCGTCCCACGTCGAGCCGCGCCCTGCTCCCGTTGTATTGCACCATCTGGTCATTGGTGAGCGGGTAACGCATGGCCTTGTAGCCGCAGGTAAAGACCGCAAGATAATTTTCGGGATACTCGACGCACACGCAGGTGGTTTCCGGGACTTCGGCGCCCTCGATGTTAGGACGGCAGGCCGCGGCAGTTACAGCTACCGGGTAAGTCGAGTTCATGAACCAGTGAATGGCGTCGAAAATATGGGCGCCCTGGCCTATCATGAGGCCGCCGGAATAATCCCAGTAGTAATACCAGTTATGGAATCGCATCGGATCGAGCGGCCGTTTGGGGGCTGGTCCAAGCCATCCTTCCCAGTCCAGCTCCCCCTTAAGCTCTGCGCGGCGCAGAGAGGCCTGGTGGTTGTACCACCAGGAATTGACCAGGCGGACTTCGCCCAGACGGCCGGAGTCCATGATCTGTTTGGCCTCAAGGAACAGGTCGAAGCTGCGGCGCTGGGTACCTACTTGCAGCACGCGTTTCGTGCGCCGCACCGCCTCCACCATGCGGAAGCTTTCCTCGATGGTATGGGCCATGGGTTTCTCGACGTAGACATCCTTGCCGGCCTCCACCGCGTCGATGGCCATACGAGCGTGCCAGTGATCCGGGGTGGCGATAATGACCACGTCGAGCGATTTGTCTTCGAGCAGGCGGCGGTAATCGCGGTAGGGCTGCGCCCCGGCCGAGGCAGCCTTCAGCCCCGCTTCGAGGTTCGGCTGGTAGACATCGCAGACGGCGGCGAGCTCTGCGCCGATTTCTTTGAATTCGGCGGCCAGCAAGCGGCCCCGTCCCCCTGCGCCGATCAGCCCGGCGCGCACGCGCTCGCTGGCTCCCCAGATCCGCGCCAGGGAAGCGGCGGTGGTGGCGAGAAAGCTCCTGCGTTGCATAGCGCATCAAGTATACCGAACCCGCTTGCAGGGCAGCCCGGTCTAAAATAGGCTGCGATGTTAGCCTGCCTGCTCGCCATGTCGTTGTTCGCCCAACCATCGGCCGTCGTGTTGAAGCCCGTCGCCAACATGTATTCCAGGCCCAGCCGCGACGCCGACGTGGTCTCGCAGGCGCTCTACGGCGTGACGGTGCAGCTCGTGGAAGAACAGCCGGGATGGGCGCGCGTGCGCACCCCGGACGATTACACGGGCTGGATGCCGCTGGAGTGGCTGCGGCGGCTTGCGCCCGGCGAGGAGCCTTACGCCTCGCGCGGGCCCGTGGCGCAGGTGGAAAGCCTTTTCGCCAATCTCTACCGCGAGCCGGACGTAACCAAACGGGAGCCGCTGCTGACGCTGCCTTACGAAGTGCGGCTGGAAATCGCGGCCGAATCGGAACCGGGCGGCCGCTGGTTGCGGGCCAGACTGGTCGACGGCGGCGAAGCGTGGATCCAGCGGGGCGACCTGCGATTCGATTTGCGGCCCGCCTCGGTGGAGGAAGTGATCGCGTTCGCGCGCCGCTTCCTCGGCCTGCCCTACTTGTGGGGCGGCACGTCCACTTACGGCTACGACTGCTCGGGGTTCGTGCAGATGCTCTGCCGCCGGCGCGGCGTCCTGATCCCGCGCGATGCCCAACCCCAGTGCCACTGGGAAGGAATGATGCCGGTGGGGCGCGATGAACTGAGGCCGGGCGACCTGCTTTACTTCGGCAGGTCGCTCGATAAAATCACCCATACCGGCATGTACCTGGGCAACGGCGAATTCATCAATGCGACCACGTACCAGCAACCCGTGGTGCGCGTGGATCGCCTGGACGATCCTCACTGGCAGAAGCTGTTCGTCGCAGCCCGGAGGTTGAAATGACGCGACGCGATCTGATGCGGATGGCCGCAGCGCCGTTAGCGGCGGCCCCGCGGCCCAACCGGATGGAGACCGAAATCATCCGCCTGCGCCTGCGGCACACTTGGACGGTGGCCACCTCGAGCAGCGATTACCGCGACAACCTCTACGTCCGCTTCAGCGCCCAGGGTGTCACCGGTCTGGGCGAGGGAGCGCCGCTGGCGCGCTACCGCGAGAACGCCCGCGAGGGGCAGCGGGCGCTGGAATCGCTGCGCGAGTATGTGGAATCGGCCGATCCCTGGCAGTTCGCCTGCTTGCTGAGCGAAGTCTTCCCGCGGATGCAGGGAAACTACGCCGCCAAGTGCGCTCTGGACATCGCTCTGATGGACTGGGTGGGCAAGAAACTGGGCATACCGCTCTATCGCTACTTCGGGCTGGACCCGCGCAGCGCGCCCGTGACCACTTACTCGATTGGCATAGACACGCCGGAGGTGACGCGGCAGAAGGTCCGCGAGGCGGCCGATTTTCCCGTGCTGAAAATCAAGGTAGGGCTCGACAGCGACGAGGACACCATCAAGGCTGTCCGCAGCGTCACCCACAAACCCTTGCGCGTGGACGCCAACGAGGGCTGGAAGAGCAAGGAAGAGGCGGTGCGCAAGATTCTCTGGCTAGAAAAGCAGGGGGTGGAGCTAATCGAGCAACCGCTGCCCGCCCATATGATCGAAGAGTCGGGCTGGGTTCGCGAGCGCGTCAACATCCCCGTGATCGCGGACGAGTCTTGCCTGCACCCGGAAGACGTGCCCAAGGTGGCCGGCGCCTTCGATGGCGTCAACGTGAAGCTGGCCAAAGCGGGCGGGATCCTGGCGGCGCGGCGCATGATCGAAGTGGCCCGCGCGCTGCGGTTGAAAGTCATGCTGGGCTGCATGATCGAAAGCTCGGTGGCAGTGACGGCCGCCGCTCACCTGGCGCCGTTGGTGGACTGGGCGGATCTGGACGGCAACCTGCTGATCGCGAACGATCCCTATCGCGGGGTGCGGGTCGAGCGGGGAAAGCTCATCTTGCCGGAGGGTCCTGGGCTGGGTTTGAGCCCTGCGTAGCGGGCCACGCCGTGCTCGTCAGGCGGCGCGGTTCGCGGTCCACCGGCTCCAGCACGCGGATTTCGTCGCCCGTGGCGGCGCCCAGCTCGTGGAACCGCCGCGCCGCCACCAACACGCGGCTTTCCAGGGACCCCACCAGTTTGTTGTAAACTTCCACCGCCCGATTCAAGGCCCCCCGCAGGTCGTCGAGGTGCTCGGCCAGGGTGCGGAGCCGCTCGTAGAGCGTACGGCCCAGCTCACTGATCTGCCGTGCGTTCTCGGCCAGGCGCGCCTCGCGCCAGCCGTAAGCCACCGCCCGCAGCAAGGCGATCAGGGTGACCGGGCTGGCTACCAGCACGCGCCTGTCGGCGCCGAATTCGATCAGCGAGGGGTCGCCCGCCAGCGCGGCGGCGAAAATGGACTCGCCGGGCAAAAACAGCACCACGAACTCGGGCGCGGGGCTGAACTGGTCCCAGTACTGCTTCTGCGAGAGCTGCTCGATGTGAGAGCGCACCTGGCGCGCGTGGTCCTTGAGTTTCTGCGCGCGGAAGTTTTCGTCGGGAACCTCCAGCGCTTGCAGATACGCCTCGAGGGGAACCTTGGCGTCCACCACCACCTGCCGGTCGTTGGGCAGCCTGACGATCATGTCCGGGCGCAGCCTGCCGCTCTCCCCTCCGACCGGTTGCTGGAGGAAATCGCAGTGCTCGAGCATGCCTGCCATCTCGACCACGCGGCGCAGTTGGATTTCACCCCACCGCCCGCGGGAGGCGGGAGTGCGAAGCGCTTGCACCAACTTCGCCGTCTCCGCTTGGAGCCGCTGCTGATCGTCGGAGAGGCTGCGCAGTCGCTCGCCCAACTGGCCGTAGCGCATTTCCAGCTGCCCGAATTGTTCCTGGACACGCTGGAGCGCATCCTGGAGCGGCTTCAGCACGGCTTCGATGGCGGCCTGCCTGCCTTCCAAGTCCTTGCGCGCCGCGGCCTGGTATTGCGCGAGGCTTTCATGGGCCAGTTGAAGGAACTGCTGCGTGTTCCGCGCCAGAGCATCGGCCGCCAGCGCGCGCACTTGATCCCCGAGCTGCCCGTACTGCGCCTGGAGCTGGGCATACTGCGCCTGGAAAGCCTGCAAGGCGTCGCTCAGCGGCTTCAGGGCGTTTTCGATGGCGACCTGGCGGTTTTCGAGGCCCTTCTCGGCCGCCGCCTGATACTTGCCCAGGCTTTCCTGGGCCAGTTGCAGGAACTGCTGGCTGTTCTGCGCCAGAGCATCCGCCGCAATGGCCTTGAAGGTGGCAGCCAGATGCTGTTCGGCCTGCTCGGCTGCCGCAGCGCGTTGCCTGGCGGCCTGGTAGCGCACCCAGAGCACGCCGGCGGCGATCCAGCCGGCGGCCGCCGCAATCGCCAGGGCCAGGATGACGGTTTCCATCGTGCCTCCGGGCCTCAGTGATGCGCCAGCGCGGCCCGCGCTACGATCGCCAGCTTCTCCCGCAGCGGCAATTCTACGCGGCGCTTCAGCACGGCGACGCCGGCCCGCTCGATGTGGTCGAGCAACCGTGAGTAAATCTCGATCAGGGCCCACAGCGACGGCCGGGTGGAAGGTTCGACCAGATCAAGCAGCGGCCGCGCCTCGGCGTAAAGGCTGCGCGCCCGGGTTGCTTCGAAACGGACAAGCTCGACGAACCCCGCGGGCGGCTGGCCGGCGCGCAGGCTCGCCTCGTCGAGCCCGAACCGCTCCAGATCCTCGGCTGGAAGATAGACGCGCCCGCGCTCCAGATCCTCGCGAATGTCACGCAGGATGTTGGTGAGCTGGAAAGCGACGCCGCATTTTTCGGCCATGGGGAGGGCTTCGGGCGTCCGGAAGCCGAAAATGTGCACGATGGTCAGCCCCACCACGGACGCCACCTGGTAGCAGTAGCGGTAGAGTTCCTGGAAGGTGCGGAAACAGCGGGGCTGGAGATCGGAACTGACGCCCTCAATCATCTCGAAAAAGTACTGCTGCGGGATGCGGTAACGCTGCACGGTGTCATGGAAGGCGGGCCACAGGGGGCACTCGCCGTAACGGCCCGCCAGCGCCTCTTCCAGCTCAGCCCGCCAGTGTTTTAGGGCGCCGCGGGCCTCGTCGCGCGAGGACGGCTCGTCGCTCAGGTCATCGCAGCGACGCATGAAGGCATATATGGCGCAAATAGCGTCGCGCTGCGATTTGGGCAGGAGCAGGAACGAATAATAAAAGCTGCGCGCCCGCTTTCGGGCGACATTGCGGCAGTAACGGTACGATTGGGCCAGGGTCGTCATGCCGCTCGTCGGATGGCCCGTCGCGCCACGGTAGCGACGAAGAGCCGGAAACGGTCCCTGCGGCCGATCACGGGCCGCGACCGCAACACGTCGTAATCCTGTTGCTCGATGAGCTCGAGCAGGCGCAGGCCCCCGCGGGTGAACAGCTCGATGTCCACCGCCAGCCGGCGGTCCACGCGGTCGGCTAGCGGCAGCCCGCGCCGGAAGAACTCGCGCGCCAGTTCGACCGCCTCGCGCATCAGGCGCCGGAAGGCAGGAGTCACCCGCCGGGCCTGCAACTGTTCGAGCGAATAACCGTGGCGCTCAATGGCTTCCAGCGGCAGGTAAACACGGTCCTTTTCGAGGTCCACGGCGACGTCCTGCCAGAAGTTGGCCAGTTGCAGGGCGGTGCAGGTGGCGTCGGAGAGCTGCTGCCGTTCGGGGTCGCGGTAGCCGCACAGGTGAAGCACGAGACGTCCCACGGGGTTGGCCGAGTAGCGGCAGTAGGCGAGCAGCTCGTCGTAGGTGCGGTAGCGACGGACCGTCTGGTCTTGGATGAAGGCTTTCAACAGATCGGTCAGCGGCTCCTTGG
Source organism: Bryobacteraceae bacterium (assembly GCA_049969115.1). Classification (GTDB taxonomy): domain Bacteria; phylum Acidobacteriota; class Terriglobia; order Bryobacterales; family Bryobacteraceae; genus DTHT01. Next base: position 8,934 of record JBMFPL010000043.1, read on the forward strand.
GCAGCTCGTGCCGCGCCACGGTGCCGCTCAAGGCAATGAAAACGGGGTGGCTGGCCTGCCCGCGGTACATGGCCTCCAGTTGCTCACCCCACCACCCCAGCAGGTGCAAGCTTTCTCCCGGGTCGCCCATCTCGTCGCCCAGATCGTCTGCCCAGCGGCAGTAGGCGTAGAGGTTGTAGAAATCCTGGCGCAAATGGCGCGGCAGGAGCATGCTGGCCACGTGGAAATTCTCGTAATGGTGGCGGGCGAGCCAGCGCGTGTAGGCCTCGGCTTCCGCGCGCGTGTAACTGCGCGCGCTGGCTTCGGGGGAAGCCAGGAACTGGCGCGGCGGCAGGAACACCTCAGCCCCGTGCTAGGGAATGATGGCCGTTTTCAGGTGGCCGTTGTGACTCATCAGGTGACGCATCACCGCCAGCAGGTTGGCCAGCGGCTCCTCGCGATTGACAAAGTCAGAGGCCTGGATGACACCCTGGCTGATCAGGTCCAGCGCCCGGCGCACGTGGGCCGGAGTGTGGTGGAAGCTGGCTTTGCAGGTGATTTCTGAGTAGTGCAACAGGGAGGTATCCAGCGAGACCTTAGTCCCGCTAGGGCAGCCACCGAAGAAATTAACCACGCCGCCCCGCCGGACCATTTGCACCACCAGCTCCCAGGTTTCCGGCTTGCCAACGGCTTCGATGGCAACGTCCGCCCCGCGGCCACCCGTCAGCTCGCGAACCGCGCGCGCGGGATCAGGCTCGCGCACCGCCGAGACCAGCTCGTCGGCGCCCATGGCCGCAGCCCGTTCGAGCTGGCTCACGCGACGGCCGATGGCGATGACCCGCGCGCCCAGGTTCTTGGCCAGGCGCACGAACATCAGCCCGATCGGCCCCAGCCCCACGATGGCCACGTTATCGCCCGCGCGCATCTCCGTCTCTTCGAGGCCGCGCAGCACGCAGGCCAGCGGCTCGACCAAGGCCGCGTCGTGGTAGCCGATGTGCTCCGGGATCTCGTACGTGTTCAGCTCGACGATGCGGGCCGGGATGCGAATATACTCGGCGTAGGCGCCGTTGTTGAACAGCAGGTCGTCACAGAGGTTCTCGAAGCCGCGCCGGCAGTAATAGCAGCGTTGGCAGGGCGCCGAGTTCGCGGCCACCACCCGCTGGCCCACTCGGAAGCGGGTCACCTTCTCTCCCACCGCGACCACGTCGCCGGCCAGCTCGTGCCCGAACAGAGCGGGCGGGACGATCATGCGCGCGTGGTAGCCACGACGGAACACCTTGACGTCCGTGCCGCAGGTGAGCGCCACCCGCACGCGCACCAGCAGATCGCCTTCTCCCACTCGGGGAATCGCCACCGGCTCGATGCGCAGTTCCTCCTTGCCGTAAAGCACGGCAGCGAGCATCTCATTTCTCACGGCGAGTACCTCCCCAAAGCATGCAGTCGTCGCCGGCGCTCAAGCACAAGTCGGTACGCGGCAACACCCTCTCTACTTGCTCATGCCTGGGGCCGAACGACTATTTTCAATGATTTCTCGTCTGGATGCAACGCGAGCCGGATGCCTTCGTTGATGGCTTCCAAAGGCACCTGGTGCGAAATCAGCCTTTCGACCGGCAACACGCCCTCGAAAACCAGTCTGGCCGACTCCTTCTGAAGATCGATCGAGGCGCTGTAGGAACCGAACACGGTCCTTTCGGCCACGCAAATCTCCGCGCCCGGCAGCACGACCTTCTCTTCGTGCGAGGTCTGGGAAAACAGCAGAATCCGGCTGCCGGGCCTCGAGGCGGCCGTGGCCTGCTCCACGATTCCCGGCGCCGAAACGGCGACGATCACGGCGTCCGCGCCCCTGCCCTCGGTGCGCCGCCGGACCTGCCCGGCCACATCCGTGGCGTACGGGTCCCAGCACTCGGCTGCGCCCAGCTCCCGGGAGAGCGCCCTTCGGTAGGGCATCGCGTCGGCGGCCAGTACAGTGGCCCGACGCAGGCGCACCAGCATGGTGAACAGCAGCCCAATGGGTCCCTGGCCGAGCACCAGCACGACATCGCCCGGCTGGGGGTCCAGTTGTTCGACCGCCTTGTGGCAGGTGTTGACCGGCTCGACCATGGACGCCTGCTCGAAGGAGACGCCGTCGGGAATGCGCTCCACGCCGTGAGGCACGATCCAGGAGAGCACCCGGACGTACTGGGCGAAGCCGCCGCCGGCCGGTTCGAAGCCGGCCGTGACGCCCACTTTCTTGTAGCCCGGGCACTGGGCGTAGAGCTTGCGGCGGCAGTAAAAACATTCCCGGCAAGGAATGTGGTGGAATACTACCACCCGATCGCCCGGCTCTAACCCCATCACGCCCTGGCCTACGGCCGCGATGACGCCAGCCGTTTCGTGGCCGAAAATGCGCGGCGGCGGCAGCAGGCCATAGACGATCTTCTTCAGGTCCGTGTGGCAGATGCCGCAGGCCTCCACCCGCACCAGCAACTCGCCGGGGCCGATCTGTGGCACAGGCACTTCCTGCACTTCCACCCGTCCAGGTTCGACGTACACGGCGGCCCGCATGGTGCGGGGAAGCGAGTTGTCAGAAGTCACAGCCGGCAAGGAACTCTCCCAGAATTTCTGCCGCCCTGCGCAGGCGGCGCCGCAACTCCAGCAGCTCGGGCACGGCCACGTGCGGTTTGCCGAGGGCTGCGCGCAGAATGCGGCGGCCGCAAAAGCGCCCGCTGTCGTCGCGCAGCGCGTTGTAATCCAGCCCGAAACTTTCCCCGGCGGCGTCCAGAACTACGCGCACGGCGTAGAAAGGCAGGTCGAGAGCGCGCGCCCGCTCGCCCACCCCGGCGGCTTCCATATCCACCGCCTCGCCCAGCTCCCGCAAGGC
>JBMFPL010000043.1:11782-13483 GCA_049969115.1 Bryobacteraceae bacterium
GCGGCGGACTTTACCACGCGATCCACGGAAACCAGCACACCACGCCGGTGCGGCAGCGCGACGGCGGGAACCCGAGCGGGGAGGACAGCGTTGTTTTCCGGGCAGCGGACCGCTGTGGCCACGAAAATGTCCCCCGGGCGTAGCGCCGTATCCAGCGCGCCGCAGGTTCCCGTGCTGACCATGGCCGAGAAGGGCCCGGCCTTCCAAGCCCGCTCCACGGCCCGGGCGGCCAGCCTGGGGCCCGGGCCTTCCGCCGCCAGCACGACACGCCGGCCGCCCAACGATCCCTGCGCGGCGAACCGCAGATCCAGCTCGAGGCGCTCCAGACCCGAGCAGCGCGCGCGGACGCCTTCCAGCTCGCGGCGATCCACAGCTACTATCAGTACGGCGCCCTCAGCAGTAGCCATGATTCCGAAACCACTCCACAGCGCGGCGCAGGGCATCATCAACCGGCTGCGGCTTGTAGGCCAGCTCGCGCATGGCCCTGGCGCTCGAAACGAACATCTTTTTCCGGGCCATGCGCACGCCATCCAGCGGTGCCCGGGGAGGGCGGCCCGTGACCCGCGCCCAGCCCGTGCTCAACAGCGCGGCGGCAAACGCCAAGGCCCAGGGAATCCGGCGCCGCGGCGCTGGCATGCCGCTGGCGGCGGACAGACGCTGGAAAAACTGGGCTAGCGTGAGATTCTCCGAACCGAGAATGTAGCGCTCGCCGTTGCGCCCGCGTTCCAGTGCGAGCAGGTGGCCTTCGGCCACGTCGCGCACGTCCACAAAGTTGAGTCCGGTTTCGATGTAGGCGGGTATGGCGCCGCGCAAGAAATCCAGGATGATGCGTCCGGTGGGCGTGGGCTTGAAGTCGTGATCGCCGATGGGCGCCGTGGGATTGACGATCACCACGGGCAGGCCGGCTTGCGCTTCCTCTTTGGCCACGAGCTCGGCCAGGAACTTGGACCGTTTGTATGCCCCTACCATCTCGCGCAGCGAAACCGGTGTGTCTTCGTCCCCCACTCCCGTTCCCGGGATGCCTATCGTGCCCACCGTGGAAGTGTAGACCACGCGCTCGGCGCCGCAGGCGCGAGCCGCCGCCAGAACGTTGCGCGTGCCCTCCACGTTGGAACGGTACATTTCGTGCGGATCGGGCACCCAGAGCCGGTAGTCGGCAGCCACGTGGAAGACCACCGCGCAGCCGGAGACGGCGCTGCGGACCGACGCCGGGTCGCGCAGGTCGCCGGGGACGATTTCCACTTCCAGCTGGCGTACCGCGGAACCCGGCCGCACCAGCGCGCGGACCCGCCAGCCCTTTTCGATCAAAACGCGGGCGACATGCCAGCCAACGAATCCCGTAACTCCCGTGACGAGCGCCGGTTTCACCGCTTATTTCAATGCCCAACGCAGCAGCTTGACGGCATCGCCGGGGCGGAAGTTGATGCCCAGGGCAGCCGACGGCTCGTAACCGCAGTGCACCATGCAATGCTCGCAGCGCGGATCGCGGCCGCGGCCGTATTGCTCCCAGGGAGTGTGGGTCATGAACTCTTCGAAGGTGGCGTAATGAGCGTCGGTGATCAGGTAACAGGGCGATTTCCAGCCCTTGACGTTGTAGGTGGGGTTGCCCCAGGCCGTGCAGGGCAGATCGCGCTTACCCTGGAGGAATTCCAGATAGACCGGCGTGGCAGTGAGGCGAAAGCGGCGCGCTAGCCGGTCTAT
>JBMFPL010000043.1:13493-14396 GCA_049969115.1 Bryobacteraceae bacterium
TGTCACGGAACTTTTCGTGCACGTCATCGCGCGTCAGGAAGATCTCACGCTCGTTGATGGCCGAGTAACCGTAAGCCGGCGAGATCATGTGCCCGTCCAGGTCGAGCGGCGCGAGGAACTCGAACAGCCGTTCGATTCCCGCCATGTCGGTGTCCTTGTAGACGGTGGTGTTGGTGGATACCTTGAAGCCCGCCGCCTTGGCGGCGCGGATGCCCGCAATGGCTTCGCGGAACACGCCCGGCCGCTCCACCGCGCGGTCGTGTATTTCTTCCGGGCCATCCAGGTGAATGTTGAGGAACAGCCGCGGGTGAGGTCGCAGTTCGTGCAGGCGTTTGCGCAACAACAGCCCGTTCGTGCACAGGTAGATGTGGCGGCCGCGCTCGAGCAGGCCGTTCACCAGCGCGGCGATTTCCGGATAAAGCAGCGGTTCGCCGCCGGCGATCGAGACCACGGGCGCCCCGCACTCGTCGGCTGCCCGCAGACACTGCTCGAGCGAAAGCTTCTCTGTGATGGAGCTTTCGTACTCGCGAATGCGCCCGCAGCCGGTGCAGGTGAGGTTGCAGGCGTGCAGCGGCTCGAGCATGAGCACCAGGGGGAAGCGCTTGTGGATGAGCGGATGACCGGCGCCGTTCGCCGGGGACGAGCTTTGCCCCAGGATGCGGAATGGATTGTCGTTGTCGCCGGAGGCATCGCGCTGCCATTCGGGGCGGGGGCGCAACTTGTTGCGCAAGATGTAAGCGGCCAGCCCCGCGGTGATGGAAAGCGGCAATCTCACGGCTCAGTCCTCCCGCGAAGCGAGAAACTCGGCCAGCGCCAGCACAGGGAACGACTGGCGGTAGAGCGTGTAGATCAGGTAGTAGACCTTGGGGAACCCTGTCCCCGTGGCCAGCTCTTCCTGCCAGC
>JBMFPL010000044.1:0-14116 GCA_049969115.1 Bryobacteraceae bacterium
ATCGTGTGTGAAGGTATTGCGCAGGGCCAGCTTGGTGGACGCGTTCAGGCGATAGGCGAGATTGAAGACGCCGCCGAGGCGAGCCGACTCGGTGTAAGTGCGGAAATCCTCGTAATTGGTGAACACCACGGCCCCCGCGCCTTCCTGGCGCAGGTAGCGTTGAAGCTCCTGCTGGTAGACAGGCTGGTTGGAGGAGGCAATAGCTCCCACCACCCCAAGTCGGCCGAAACTGCCCCCGCCGGCCATGGAGTATCGCTGGGGCGGTCGGGCCGAAGGCACGGGGACCGGTTCCCAGCGATTGGCGAAAGCCTGCCCGAAGGCTTGCAACTGTTGGGGCGCGAAGGCGCCGGGAAACAAGCGCCTTTCAGCGGGGATCATGGCGGGCAGTGCGCGGGTTCCGTCGTCGAAACCGAAAAAGTCGCGATTTCCGCCGGCATAGGTCAGAAAAGGACGGAACGTGGTGCGAGTGTTGAAGCCGCTGGAGAAACTGACGCGGAACGTGCGCTGGAGGGGGAAGTCCATGGTGCGCAGCTCAACCAAGCCCCCGGAGAACTCACCCGGCATGTCAGGGGAATAGCTCTTGAGGATCCGCACGTTGTCAATTAAGCTCACGGGTAACAAGTCGAGGGGCACCACGCGTTTGTCCGGCTCGGTGGTGGGGATCAGGGCGCGGTTGAGGACGGTCGCGCTGTACCGCTCGCCCAGACCACGAACGTACACGTAACCTGAGCCGACCACGGAGACCCCGGTGATTTTCTGCACGGCCTCGGCGGCATCGGAAGCGGTTGAGCTACGCAGTTCCTCAGCGCTCAATGCGTCGCTGACTACCGAGGTCAGCTTCCGTTCGGCGAGCATGGCCTCTGTGGTAGCGGCCAGAGGTTCCAACTTTTCCACCACCTCGACCTGGGTGACGACAGTCTTGAGAACCAGCAAGATGTTGACTTCCGTGACCTGGCCGGGACTGACCTCGACGTGGTCGAGGCGCGCGGGCAGGTAGTTTTCGGCCCCGGCCAGCAGGACGTATTTGCCAGGCGGCAGCGAAAGCTGGAAACGACCATCGGCACTGGCGGACGCCGAGCGGCTTGGGTTGGCCTCGATCGCGATCAGGGCACCGGCGATGGGCCGGCCGGTTTGGCTATCAAGGACCATGCCGGCTACCCCCTGGTTTGGCATCTGCGCCGGAGTGCATTGCGCCATCATCGCGACGAGGGCCAGCAGCGCCAATCCGTGCCCACGACGCTGAGGGCTGGGCAGGCGGGTCGCGGCGTAAACTCCGTGGGCAACGAAGGGAAACCTTGTTGGTCTCATCATGGGTGAAGACCCGGCCGGTGCCTGCCCGACTGTCGAGCAGGGGACTTACCGGCTCAACCCGGATCCTATCAGCGGAAGATTAAGCGGGAGTTCGAGCCGTGTGAAAAGACAGTGACAACCCGCGTCAGCCTGCGGCACTGCCTTCGGAGAGCTCCACGGCAGCCTCGTTGAAGCTATAACCGAAGCCGCGCACGGAGCGGATGAAGAGAGGATTGGCTGGGTCGGCTTCGATTTTTTGCCGCAGGCGAAGGATAAATACATCCACGCTGCGGTAGGTGACGGCTCGGTCGTGGCCCCACACAGCGTCCAGCAGTGGTTCGCGGCTGAAGACCACACCTGGGCGGCTCATCAGGAACTCGAGCAGCCGGAACTCGGTGGCGGTCAGCGAAACTTCCTTGCCACGGACGCGGACGTGGCAGGCGGCGCGGTCCAATTCCAGATCGGCCGCCCTCAGCAGGCGGCTCGGAGTGCTCTGCTTGCGGAACTGGAGGCGGATCCGGGCGATCAACTCACGCACAAAGAAGGGCTTGACGATGTAGTCGTTCGCACCCAGCTCCAAGCCCAGGATGCGGTCGGCTTCGGAGGCACGAGCCGTCAGAAAAATCAGGGGGATATGGGCCAAATCCGGATGGGCACGGAGCTCCCGGCAGATTTCCAAGCCGTCGGAATCGGGCAACATGATGTCGAGGATGAGCAAATCGGGACGCTCGCGGCGGCATAACTCGAGCGCTCCCTTGCCCGTTTGGGAGCCAACCAGGGTAAAACCCTCCTTTTCGAGGTTGTATTTGAGCAGGGAGTATAGGTCGGCGTCGTCTTCGATCAGGGCGATCTTTCTCATACCACGGAATCCTGTTTCGAGAATACGTCCTCTGCGTTTCCGCTCGATGACGTTTCGGTTAAACCTTGCTGACCGAACTCCAGGGCGCCGGAAGGCGCGTTACTGGGCAGGATGAAGTAAAAGGTAGACCCGCGTTGGAGCTCGCTCTCTACGCGGACCTCGCCACCCATGGAACGGACCAGGTGCTTGACGATGGAAAGTCCCAAGCCGGTGCCGCCGAGTTCGCGTGAGCGGGCCTTGTCCACCCGGTAAAAGCGCTCGAACAACCGAGGAAGGTCCTGGGCCGGGATGCCGATGCCGGTGTCCCGGACGTAGAACTCGACCCGGGCCTGCCCAGGGTCTCCCTGGAGCAACCTGGCGCCGACGGTGATCGTGCCGCCCGGAGGCGTGTACTTGATGGCGTTGTCCAGCAGGTTGGCCAGCACTTGGTGCAGCGCCTCGGCATCACAGAAGACTTCGGTCTCCGCAGGCGGCAAATCGGTTCGCAAGCTCAACTGTTTCTTTTCGGCCAGAGGTCGGATAGTGTCGGCCACCTCGGTGAGGAGTGGAGCGACATAGTAGGAGGCGAACTGAAAGTTGTAGGTGCCGAGCTCGATGCGCGACAGCGTGAGCAGGTCGGCGACGAGTCGGCCGAGGCGCTCGGCGTTCTGGCGGATGATGTTGAGAAAGCGCATGTTGTGGTCGGGATCGTGGATGGCGCCATCGAGCAAGGTTTTCCGTGTAGCCCTGGATGGAAGCAAGCGGCGTCCGCAACTCGTGCGAGACGTTGATGACGAAATCCTTGCGGATGCGTTCCAATCTCTCCAGTTCCGCCCGCTCGCGCCCCATTTCTTCGACCATGCGCTGCATCTTGACGGCAGTTTCCTGAAGTTTATTCCCCAGCAGACCGAGCTCGTCGCGGCGCTGAAAGGGCAGCGGGGCTTGGAAATGGCCGGCAGCGAGGTGGCCTGCGTAGTCGATGAGAGCGCCGAGGCGCCGGGAAACGTACCGGGAGAGCAACGCGGCGAGCAAAATTGCGGGGATAAAGGCGATGCCGGCCGAGACGAGCATCTGGCGGAGCAACCTTAGCACGGCGGCGCGAACCTCGACCAGTGGCACTGCAAGCCGTAAGGCGCCAGAGCCCGAGGGCACGGCGACATAAAGAAAGTCCACGCCGACGGTGGGGCTGCGCCGGATGGCGACGCCGGTTTGCCCGCTCAAGGCCCGGGCCACCTCGGGCCGCGAACCGTGATTGTTCATCCGGGAGGCGTCCGCCTCCGAGTCCAGCAGAATGCGGCCGTCCGCAGCGACCCAAGTCAGGCGGCCGCCGGCGGCAGAGGCGAAGCGCTTGAATTCCTGCTGGCCGACTTGGCCAAGCCCGTTTGATGAGACCGCCAGGAGGATGCGGAGACGCGTCTGAAGCTCGCGCTCGAGGCTCGCCACGTATGAGCCTTGTGCAACCCGGCAGACCAGCAGATCGCTGATGAAAAAAGTGGCAGCGAGCAGGCCAAAGGTGGCAGCCAGTAGCTTGAGAAAGATCCTGCGCGCCGAAGGACGATCCAAACCAACCCTCTTGGTCCAATTGTAAACTTCAACTTATAAGCTTCGAAGCCGTGCCTGAGGGCCCATGGAGCCGGCGCGCGTCCGAGGCAAGCGAGGGGGCAGTTATGGCGGAGGCGGCCGGGCACTCCTCCCAGCGAAAACGTCCCACGACCAAACCGCCGGGGCGGTCCGGGTGTGGTACATTGTGGCTGATGCAGCGGGATCCTTCGGAAAAGCTGGCTATCGAAGGCGGGCCCAGGGCCAAACGCACTCCGTTCCCGCCCCGACGACGGCACGGGGAACGGGAGAAACGCCTGCTGGAGGAAGTCATCGAGGCCGACGTGCTCTTTTACTGGTTCGGCACCAAGGTGCGGGAATTCGAACGCCGTTTTGCCGAGTATTACGGGCGCCGGCATTGCGTGGCGTGCTCCAGCGGCACGGCTGCGGTGCACGCGGCATTGGCCATACTCGAACTGCCGCCAGGCTCGGAAGTGATCACGACTCCGATTACGGACATGGGCGGATTGACCGGCCTGCTCTATCAGGGCCTGGTCCCGGTGTTCGCGGACGTGGAACCGGATACGCTCAACTTGGATCCAGCCTCGGTGCGCGAGCGGATCACGCCGCGCACACGGGCAATCATCGCCACGCACCATGCCGGGCTGGCGGCGGACATGGATCCGCTGCTCGAAATCGGGGGCGAAGCGGGCGTTCCTGTGATCGAGGACTGCGCGCAAGCCTACGGGTGCCGGTACAGGGGACGGCTGGCAGGTACCATGTCGCCGGTGAGTGCGTTCTCGCTCAACCATTTCAAGCACATCGAATGCGGTTCGGGCGGCATGATCCTCACCGACGATGACCGGCTCCGGTACCGGGCGGCGCTGTTCATCGACAAGTGCTACCAGCGTGAGGAAGGTATCCGGAATCCTTTCTTTCTGGCGCCGAATTATCAGATGACCGAACTGCAGGCGGCGGTGGCGCTGGCGCAACTGGAACGGCTGCCGGAGATCGTCGCGCGCCGCAACCGGCTGGGAAGCCGACTTGACCGGGCGCTGGAGGAAATCCCGGGGGTGTCGCCACAGAAAGTACGCCAGGGGGATACGCACACTTACTTTTTGTATCTGTTCCGGCTGGACTTGGAAAAGTTGGGAGTAACAGCCGAAGAGTTTTCGGTGGCTTTGAATGCGGAAGGCGTCCCCAACCAGGCGCACCTGATCACTGGCGGCATGCCGGTGTATCTCTACCGGGTTTTCCAGCAACGTTCCGCGTTTCCCGGCAGCACCTACCCGTTCGGTGACCGCACTTACCCCAAGGGTCTCTGCCCGGTGGCGGAGGAGGCCTTCGAACGCTGGATCACCATGGATCTGTTCGAGCACTGGAGCGAGGACGATATTGACGAGATGGCGCACGGGATCGCCAAGGTGGCCTGGCATTTCGCCCGGCGGCGGGTGGCGGCGCCGGTATGAGCCAGGCAGCCACGAAGGCGGGCGCGAAGAGGGCCATCCGGCGCCTGCGGTGGTGGATCGGGGGGCTGCTGTTCCTTTCCACCGTCATCAACTACATTGACCGGCAGACGCTCAACGCGCTGGCTCCCTACCTGAAGCAGGAGTACCGCTGGAGCAACACCGACTTCGCGACCATCCTGATCGCCTTCCGCATCGCCTACACGATCATGCAAAGCGTGGGCGGGCGGCTGCTGGACTGGCTGGGAACCAGGCGCGGCTTAGCGCTGAGCGTGAGCTTCTATTCGCTAGTGGCTGTGCTGACCGCCACGGCGCGGGGCATCTGGGGCCTCCGCGTCTTTCGCTTCTTGCTGGGTGCGGGCGAGGCATGGAACTGGCCCGGCGCGACCAAGGCGGTTTCCGAATGGTTTCCTGCCAAGGAACGCGGCTGGGCGGTGGCGCTTTTCGATAGCGGTTCGTCGGTGGGAGGCGCGATCGCGCCCTTTATCGTGGTCTTCCTGCTGAACCATTTCGGGAGCTGGCGGCCGGCCTTCCTGGTCACCGGCGCGCTCGGCTTCTTGTGGCTGATCGGCTGGCTGAGAATCTATCGCCGGCCGGAGGAGCACCCGCGGCTGAGCGCGGAGGAGCTGGCCTACATCCGGCAGGGGCGCGCTTCCGATCCAGGCGCTGAGTTGCCTCGCCCGGGCTGGGCCAGATTGCTACGGTATCGGCAGACCTGGGGCATCGTGCTGGGCCGGTTCCTGCTGGATCCCTACTGGTTCCTGGTCTCGGAATGGTTCGCGATTTATCTGGTGAGCAAGGGATTCCGGCTGGAGCAGAGCATTCTGGGATTCTGGGCGCCGTTTCTGGGGGCGGATCTGGGCAACTTTTTCGGCGGGGCGCTATCCAGTTACTGGATCAGCCGCGGCTGGCCGGTAGGCAAGGCGCGCCGCGCGGTGCTTTTGATTTGCGGTCCCAGCATGTTGATCCTGGTTACCGCGACTTATACCTCGAACTACACTTTGCTGATCCTGCTGTTCGCCTACACGACCTTCGCTTACGCGGCCTGTTCGACGATTTTCCTCACATTTCCGGCCGACGTGTTTCACTCGCGCGCGGTGGCCTCGGTCAGCGGGCTGAGCGGGACGGGCGCGGGAATCGGCACCATGATTTCGACTTACCTGATCGGCTACGTGACCGACCGCTATTCGTTCCAGCCCGTGATCATGGCCGCCTCGATCGTACCTTGCGTGGCGGTGGCGGTGATGGCGCTGCTGGTGCGCGCGCGCAAAAAGCCCGACCCCGAGGGCCTGGTGGTGGATTTCTGAAGGCGCGCTGCCTCAGCACTCGCGCACGACCTGGAAGCCCATCAGCCGTCCCATCTGCTCGACCGGGCGCAGGTAATCGCCGAAGACGACGACGCGGTGCAAGCCGCCGGAGAAGTTTTCCAGGAACCTGCGGGCGTCGGCCACACGGGTGCGGAATTTGGTGCGGCAGCCGTGGGGAGCGTCGACGTTGCCGATGACCTCGCCGGTGGAGACGGCAAATCTGGTAGCGCTGAGGAACTTGCCGCAGGTGACGGTGTCGCCCAGCGGCACCAGCACCTGCATGGAAACGCCCTTGTTGTCCTCCATGTGGGAGCGGATGATGTAAGGCGAGGGCGGCCCGCCGACGCCGTGCAGGGCGGTGGCGGACACGCAGTGGGCGTGGATGATCTCGTTGCGGCTGGTGTCGAAGACGGGATCGGAGACGAAGCCGGGTTTGTTGGAGAAGGCGGTGAGCAGCAGTTGCGTCATGGTGGAAAGCAGGTCGGCTTCGCAGACGCCGTACATGCCGCAGTCGTTGAGTTTGGACCAAGCCACGCAGGGGTAGGCAGGGAGATCGCCGCGACGGAAGCCGCCCAGGCAATCCACCGTGATGGCGTTGGCCTGTTCGCGCCGGAGGACCTCCTGCACGCCGAGGTAGAACCGGAAGGAATCTTCGATCTCCTGCCGGGTGGGTTCGACCACGCGCAGTGCGCCGCGAATGAACTCATCAGCTGCCTTGCGGGCTTCCGCGGCGCTGGCTTTCTCGAAGGCGTCGCGCAGGTCGCGATAACTGATGTAGCGAATGGTGGTGCCGAACTGTTTGGTGAAGGACTCGGCAAGGGTGGGGCGCTGGGGCGGGTTTTCCACCACGATGAGGACTTTGCTGTGCTTGAGGTGGTGGATGGTGTAGAAGATGCGCATGTAGGGATCGAGATCGCCGAACTCGCTGGTGGAAAGCAAATCGGCACGCTTGCCGTTCTGGACCCAGCGCGCCACGTCGACGTACGACCAGCCAGAGTAAGGCCGTGCGAACAGGAGCACGGGGGCCTGGATCTGCTCGAGGGCGCGCAGGATGCCGCTGGTGCCCGAGGTGAGGTCAATGAGGAGAACGGCGTCGACCTCGCCCAGGCTTTTCGCGCAGGCCTCCGCCTGTTCGGGCGTGCGCACGAGCTCGGGCTTGCGGAAGCGCACCGCACCTGGGTGCTTGCGTTCCAGTTCGGCCATCTTGTCTTCAATTTCGGCCATGGCCCGCGGTACATCGAGGTCAGGCCGCGGCCAAGTGGGTTGGGGCACCGCCAAGTAGATCTTCTTTACGGTGGCGGGTTCCGACCAGGGACCTCGCTGCTGGGCCCAGCCCAAGCGCACGGCGGCGGCCGAAAGCAGTAGGCCAAATTGACGGCGGGTCAGACAGGTTGTATGCGGCATGCCCCGCATTATACGGAGTCCGAAAATCGATTTTCAAGCACGACAGGCGCTTCGACTCCGAAAATCGTTTTTTCGTGGACGCGGCAGGCGCGGCTGTGCTATATGGGAGCTGTGACTCTTCGAGCCAGAACCTTCCAGCGAGGAACAAAGCCATGAAAGCGTTCAAGGATAGGGGAGGTACCAGCCGTCGGGAATTTTTGGCCGGGTGCGCGGGCTGCCCGGCGCTGGCGTTGTGCGCTTCGCCCGCCGTCGCGGCCAGCCAGGGGATCGAGATCCCGGACGAGAAGCCGCGAATCCGGCTGGTGTTCACGCACATACCGCCCGAAAAGCCCACGTGGCCGTATCAGGGTTACGACTATGAGGGACGGAAGAAAGAACTCACGGCGCGACTGCGCCAGTCCTGCCCGGGGGTGGAGTTTTTGCCCGCGACCGCGCACAATGCCGACGAGGGCCGGAAGCTGCTGGAAAGCGACGCGGAAGTGGATGGCTACCTCATTTACATGGTGGGCATCTGGAGCGGTGCCGGGATGGCCATTGCGCAGGGCGGCAAGCCGACGCTGTTCGTGAACGACCTGTATGCGGGCTGCGGCGAGTTTCTCACCGCGTACGCGCGTGCGCGCCGCCAGGGCCTGAAGGTGGCGGGCGTGACGTCATCGCGCTGGGAAGACGTGGTCCAGGCGGTCAAGACCTTCGAGACGCTGAAGAAACTGAAGTCTTCGGTGATTCTGGACGTGACCGACCGCACTCCGGGGGCGGACGCCGAAGCCATCGCCCAAGTTTTCGGCACGGTGGTGGAGCGGGTAAGTTCGGAGGAAATCAACTCCGCTTACCAGAGGGCCGACCGCAAGGAAGCAGAAAAATGGGCCACCGCATGGATCAAGGGTGCGGCCAGGGTGGTCGAGCCGACGCGCGAGGAGATCGGCAAGTCCGGGGTTATGTACGTAGCCATGCGCGACCTGATGGCGGCGCGCAAGGCGCAGGCCATCACCGTGGACTGCCTGAATCTGTTTTACGGCGGCAAGCTGCCGGCTTACCCGTGCCTGGGCTTTTTCCAGTTGAACGACGACGGGTTGGTAGGCGCTTGCGAGGCCGACCTGCAATCCACCATCACCATGCTGGCGATGACTTACTTGACCGGGCGGCCGGGTTATATTTCGGATCCCGTTATTGACACGGCCAAAAAGCAGATCATTTACGCGCACTGCGTGGCGCCGAGCAAGGTTTACGGGCCCAACGGCGCGCGCAATCCCTACCATATCCGCAGTCACTCGGAGGATCGCAAGGGCGCGGCGGTGCGCTCGTTGATGCCGCTCGGGCAGGTGGTTTCTTCCCTCAAGTTCGCGCCGACGCGCAGGCAGGTGGTATTTCACCAGGCGCGCACCGTGGCCAACGTCGAGGAAGACAAGGCTTGCCGGACCAAGCTGGCGGCGGAAGTACAGGATCCTTTCAAGCTGCTTTCGGAGTGGGATCGCTGGGGCTGGCATCGGGTCACCTTCTACGGCGATTTGCGCCAGCCGCTGGAGACGCTGGCCGGGCTGTTGGGCTTCGAAGTGATCGTCGAGGGTTGAGCCTCAGGCTTGCCCGCAGAAGGCGGCGAGCGCTTCCAGTTTGCGACGGGCTGCGCCGGAATCGATCGCTGAGGCGGCCAGGGCCATTCCCTCGCGGAAGGTAGCTGCTTTGCCCGCGGCGACCAGGGCTGCGGCGGCGTTGACCAGCACCACGTCCCGTCGCGGGCCGTGGACGCCCGCGAGGATGTCGCGCGCGATGCGGGCGTTGGCATCCGCGTCGCCGCCCCGCAAGTCCTCGCGCCTCGCGGCGGGCACGCCGAAATCCTGCGGGCTTATTGTGGCCTCACGAACAGCGCCGCGTTCGACTTCGATGAGCAGCGTGCGCCCGGTGGTGGTGATTTCGTCGAGGCCGTCGGTGCCGTGCACAACAAAGCCGTGTTCGAGACCCAGCCGGGCGAGCGCTTCGGCCAGCAGCCGGGCGACATCTGCCGAAGGGGCGCCTACGATCTGCACGTTGGCTCCCGCGGGATTGGCCAAGGGGCCGAGCAGGTTGAAGACCGTTCGCATCTTCAGTTCGAGACGGGCGGGCTGGGCGTGGCGCATGGCCGGGTGCAAGGCGGGTGCGAAAAGGAAGGCGATGCCGATTTCGCGCAGGGCGCGCGCCAGATCGGCCGGGTCGAGCACGAGCCGGATGCCGAGGCGATCCATGAGGTCGGCGCTGCCGCAGGCGCTCGAAATCGAGCGATTGCCGTGCTTGGCCACGCGGACTCCCGCTCCCGCAGCCACGAAGGCGGCGATCGTGGATATGTTGAACGTCCCGGCGTTGTCGCCGCCGGTTCCGCAGGTATCGAGCAGCGGCTCGCCGCCGGCATCCACTTCGATGCGGGTGGCCATTTCGCGCATGGCGCGGGCGAAACCGACCAGCTCGGCCACGGTTTCTCCTTTCATGCGCAGCGCCACCAGGAAGGCGGCGATCTGGGCGGTGGAAGCTTCGCCCTGGAGGATGGCCTTCATGGCGTTGAAGGCCTGTTGCTCGGTGAGACTCTGGCCACCGGCGACGCGGTGCAAATACTCAAGAAGACCCATTTGCTATAGTTGGAATTCCCTGGCTGGCAGTCGGTTTAGCGGATATCGTAGCACAGGTGGTTGATCATGAAGATCCATGAATACCAGGCCAAGGCGATCCTGGCGCGACACGGCGTGCCCGTGCCCCGAGGCGAGGTGGCCTACACAGTGGAGGCCGTCGAGGCAGCGGCGCGCAAGATCGGCGGGCCGGTGGTGCTGAAAGCGCAGATCCACGCCGGCGGGCGCGGCAAAGGTGGGGGCATCAAGGTGGCGAAGACGCCCGGCGAAGCGGCCGAGCTGGCCAAGGCCATGCTGGGCATGCGCCTGGTGACCCACCAGACCGGACCGGAGGGCCGTATCGTGCATCGGCTGCTGGTGGAAGAAGTGCTGCCGATCGAGCGCGAGTTGTATTTGGGGATCGTGCTGGATCGCGCGGCGGGGATGCCGGTGTTGATGGCTTCGGCGGCCGGCGGCGTGGAGATCGAGGAAGTGGCGGCGCGCAGCCCGGAGCTGATCCTGAAGGAGCACATTGACGTGGGCACAGGGCTGGCGCCTTTCCAGGCCCGGAAGCTGGCCTACGGGATGGGGCTGCCGCAAGCCGTGATCGGCCCCACGGGGGCGGCGATGGCCGCGCTAGCCCAAGCTTATGTGGCGGTGGATGCTTCGCTGGCGGAGATCAATCCGTTCGTGATCACGACCGACGGGAGAGTCTTCGCGCTGGACGCCAAGATCAACCTGGATGACAACGCCCTCTACCGTCACAAGGACCTGATGGAGCTGCGCGATTTGCATGAGGAGGACGCACTTGAGGTGGAGGCCTCGCGTTTCGGGCTGAGCTACATCAAGCTGGACGGTAACGTGGGCTGCATGGTGAACGGCGCGGGGCTGGCCATGGCCACCATGGACATCATCAAGCATGCGGGCGGCAACCCGGCCAATTTCCTGGACGTGGGCGGCGGGGCCAACGTCGAGCAGATCCGCAACGCGTTCCGCATCCTGATTTCGGACAAGAACGTGCGGGCGGTGCTGATCAACATTTTCGGCGGGATTTTGCGCTGCGACGTACTGGCCACCGGCGTGGTCGAGGCAGCGCGCGAGTTGGAGGTGAAAGTGCCGATCGTGGTGCGCATGGAGGGCACCAACGTCGAGCTGGGCAGGCAGATTTTGAGGGAATCGGGGCTGAACTTCACGGTGGCGCACACCATGAAGGAGGCGGCCGAGAAGGCGGTGAGGCTGGCGCAATGAGTATTCTGGCGGACAGGAACACGCGACTTCTGGTGCAGGGCTTCACGGGGCGGGAGGCGACGTTCCACGCACAGCAGTGCATCGCTTACGGTACGACGGTGGTGGGCGGGGTGACGCCGGGCAAGGGCGGGACCAAACACCTGGATCTTCCCGTGTTCAACACCGTCTGGGAGGCGGTGCGCGCCACCGGCGCCACCGCCTCGGTCATCTTCGTCCCTCCGGCGTTCGCCGCGGACGCGATCATGGAAGCGGCCGACGCGGGGATCCCGCTGGTGGTGGCCATCACGGAGGGGATCCCGGCCCTGGACATGGTCAGAGTCTGGCGCTTCCTGCAAGGGCGGCGAACGCGGCTCATCGGGCCGAACTGCCCGGGCATCATCTCGCCCGGGCAGTGCAAGATCGGTATCATGCCCGGTCACATTCACAAGCCCGGGCAGGTCGGCGTGGTTTCGCGCTCGGGCACGCTCACTTACGAGGCGGTGGACCAGTTGACCAAGCTGGGGATCGGGCAGTCCACCTGCATCGGCATCGGCGGCGATCCCATCGTGGGCACGTCGTTCGTGGACGTGCTGGAGCTGTTCGAGAAGGATCCCGAGACGCACGCCATTGTGCTCATCGGCGAGATTGGCGGTAACGCCGAGGAGCTGGCGGCGGCATACATCAAGAATCACGTGCGCAAGCCCGTGGTGGCTTTCGTGGCGGGGCAGACGGCGCCGCCTGGCCGCCGCATGGGCCACGCGGGGGCGATCATCGCGGGTGGCACGGGCAGGGCGGCCGACAAGATCCGGGCCTTGCAAGAGGCAGGGGTGACGGTGTGCGCCTCCCCGGCAGAAATCGGAGAAACCGTTAGGAGCGTTCTGTGATCGAGCGTACCCTGGCTATCATCAAGCCCGATGCGATGGCCGCGCGCCGCGCGGGTGCGATCCTGAGCATGATCGAAGGGGCGGGCTTCCGCATTCTGGCGGTGCGGTTGCTGAAACTGAGCCGTGCGCAGGCAGAAGGTTTTTACGCCGTGCACCGGGAAAAGCCATTTTTCGATTCGCTGTGCCGTTTCATGACCGAAGGTCCGGTCATCGTGATGGTGCTGGAGGGCGAGGCTGCGATCCAGCGCTGGCGGGATCTGATGGGACCCACCGACCCGGCGAAGGCGCCGGAGGGAACCGTGCGGCGCCTTTACGGGACCAACATCGAGCGCAACGCAGTGCACGGCTCCGACGCGCCGGACACGGCACGCTTCGAAGTAAGTTACTTCTTTCCGGGCATCGAGCTGGTCGAGTAAGCGGGGTGGCCCGGCGCACGGCGAACCACCCCGCTGCAAATTACCAGAACCTGGTCGCCACGAGCTTGACGACGACCCTTGCCGTGCTGGACAAGCCTGCCTTGTTGGTTACCGTCAGCTCGAAGATGTACTCGCCGAACATGCCGTCGAGCTGCACGGCGGGCGTGGGCGAAGTGGGGTTGAGGATGGCGGCACGCCCTTGCAGCACTCGCCACGAGTAAGTCAGCGGGCCGCCGTCAGGATCGCGCGAACCGGTCCCGTTCAACATCACCTGCCGGACCAAGGTCTCGAAGTCCTTGCCGGCATCGGCGATGGGCGGGTTGCCCTTGGGCGGCTCGCTCTGTGGTGGGGGCGGTTGCGGCTTGGTGACCGTGATGGTCACTTGCGCGGTGTCCTGCGAACGGTTGCCCAGGGCGGTGAGCACGAAGGTCGTGGTTTGCTGCGGGTAGACGATGATGGAGCCGCTGGTCATCACCGGGCCGACGCCGGAGATATAAGCGGAGACGGCGTTTTCGGTGCTCCAGTCGAGGACCACGGCCATGCCCGGCGTGATCTCGGTCGGTCGTGCCGTGAAGGAAAGAATGCGCACGCGCGGCGTGACGGCGACGGTGGCGGTCGCAGTGACGTCCCCGCGGCGGTTGTGCGCGATGAGCGTGTAGGTGGTGTTGGTCAGCGGCCTCACCTCGCGTGAGCCGACCAACTCGACCCGCCCGATGCCCGAGATGGTCACCTCTTCGGCGTTCTCGACCACCCAGAACAGGTTGGACGACTCCCCCGCGACGATTTCCGGCGGTGCGGCGCCGAAGCGCACGATCCGCGGCAGGCCGCCCGGGGTCACCTGGACGGTCACTTGCGAGCTGGCCTCCCCGTAAGCATTGCGGGCGGTGAGCACGTAGGTGGTGGTCTGGCCCGGCGAAACGGCAGTGGAGCCGCTGGCGGGGACGTTGCCGACGCCGCTGATGGTCACCGTCTCGGCGTTTTCGGTCTGCCAGTAAAGCGTGGAGGATTCGCCCTCCATGATGTTAGCCGGGCTGGCGTAGAAGCTGAGGATGCGGACCTGGGGCTGTTCGACCACGACCACCACGGTCTCGCTGACCTCGCTGGTGCGATTGCGGGCGGTCAGGCGGTATTCGGTCGTGCGGGCAGGTGCCACCGTGGTGGTGCCAGCGCGCGGG
>JBMFPL010000045.1:0-14114 GCA_049969115.1 Bryobacteraceae bacterium
CGTCTACATCGGAAGCCAGCAGTTTCTGGTAGTCCTTGTAGATCGCCACCTTGCCCTTGATGCGGATTCGCTGGATGGCCTGCTCGATGCGGTCATCGAACAGATCGCAGAGCGCGGTCACCTCGGCGCGCGGGTCGGCATGGGCGATGGAAGCGTCCCAGGAGCCGCGGTTTCCCGCGCCAATCAGGCCGAAGGTTACCTTCGAGTTGGCCTGGGTGCCGCGCACGGCTTGCGGCTTGACGATGAGGAAAGCGCCAGCTGTCACCGCCGAGCGGCTCAGCCATCGCCGTCGCGATTCCTCGTTTCGTTCAACGGGCATGAAAACCTCCCTGGGGAATTATAGCCAACGCGCACCCCGTTCCCGGCGACGCGACGGGCCTGCGGTCAAAGCTTGACCTGCCAGCCCTTGCGGTAGGCGGGCTTCAGCCGGCGGTTGGCGTCGCGATTGTTGGAGAACTCGCCGCGCCGCTGATCCCAGAGCAGCTTGCCCTCGTAATGCACGGCCACTGCGCCCAGCAGCAGCCACTCGCAATAGGGCCCCGCGATGGCGAAGTTCGAGCAGGCGGGCGCGCCGCCCTTGCAGGCCCGGATCCAGTCGCGGATATGCGCGGCGTGGTTGCTGCCAGTGCTCGCCCCCGGCGAGCGCGGCAGGTACGGGTCGGGCAACTTGTATTCGGCCCAGCGCTTGCCGGGGAGCAACCCGACGTCCTCGCCGCGCCCGCTGGTGCCCAGGTAACCCTTGGAGCCCACGAAGATGCAGTTGTAGCCGCTGCCGCGGGGGCGGAATTGGGGCGGTGGGCCTCCCTGCGGCGGCTGCCCGCCGGGACCAGGCTTCGGCGCTGGCGCCTGCACGCCGCCTCCCGAACCCGGGATAAACCCGCCGCGGCCGCGAGGCGGCCCGACCTGCGGCCCCTGGCCCGGAATCTTGCGCGCCTCTTCCGCGGTCATGCCCGGCGGCAAGTAGGCGTCGCCGCCGTGGTGGTGATACCAGTAGACCGTCACCGGGGGCATGCCGGGACGCGCGGCGAACTCGTATCGGATCACCAGTTCATCCGGGAAGGTAAAGGGCGGCAGCGAATCTTTCTTGACGCATTCCACGCTGATCAGGTATTCGGGCGCCAGTTGCAGCGCCCAGTTGGCCGGCCCGAGAATGTGCACGCCCCAGTCGCCGATCAGACTGCTGCCGAAGTCGTAAAACCCCCGCCAGTTGAACGGCAGGTAGAAACCGAACTTTTCTTCTCCCTGTCCCGTTCGCCCCAGCCGCGCGTTGCGCTCCGCGACGAACTGCCGGTACTCCTCGTCGCCCGCCGTGAACGGGCGCCAGGCGGCCCCGCCCAGCCACAGGTCCCAGTCCAGGGTGTCGGGCACCGGGGTCGCCGGAGGAATTCGCTTCATGCCCTGCGGCCAACTGGCCACGCCCGTCCAGGCATGGACCTCGCGCACCTCGCCGATCTCACCCGACCAGATGATTTCGCAGGCCACGCGCGTGGCATCGTGCGAGTAACCTTGATTGCCCATCTGCGTGGCCACCTTGTACTTTTCGGCCGCGCGCGCCAACATGCGTGCCTCCCACGAGGTCCGCGCCAGCGGCTTCTCCAAATAGACGTGCTTGCCCAGCTGCATGCAGGCCAGGGCGCAGTGGATGTGCATGTGGTCTGGCGTGCCGATGATGACCGCGTCAATCTCGCGGCCTTGCCGGTCGAGCATGCGACGGAAATCTTTGTAGCGTTGCGCGCCGGGCCACCGCTTGAAGCCTGGCGCGCCCCGCTCCCAGTCCACGTCGGCCAGCGCCACCACGTTTTCGCCGCAGGAGGCCGCCACCCGCGTATCGGCGAAAGGCTGGCCGCCGCAACCGATGGCGGCCAGATTCAGCTTCTCGTTGGGCGATTTGTAGCCCAGCGCTTTCAGCGACGGTGCGCTGGAGAAGCCCCCGGGCGGGACAGCACCGGCCAGCAGGCTTCCAAAAAAGAAATGGCGTCGGGACAACCGCGTCTCGCTCATTTCTGCCGTGTTTCCTCCGGGACGCTGTATTATAGCGCCGGCGACATCACGGCGCGGAGCGCCCGAACACGCGCACGTAATCTACTTCCATGCGCTGCGGGAAAACCGACTCGTCAATTCCCCAGCGACCGCCCCAACTGCCGCCCACGGCCACGTTCAGAATCAGATAAAAAGGCTGGTCGAAGGGCCACGCCGCGGGCCCTGTCTTCTCGTTTTCGTAAGTGAAGTACTTGCGGTCATCCACGAAGAACTCCAGACGCTCGGGCGTCCACTCCAGAGCGTAAACATGGAAGCCCGCCCAGGGCTTTTCCACCCGGATGCGGTCGCCCTTGTTGGTGCCGCACACGTGATTGTAAGCCTCGGTATGGATGTTGGCGTGGATCAGCTCGGGATCATAACCCACGTTCTCCATGATGTCGATTTCGCCGCAGCGGGGCCAGCCCACTTGCCCGCGATTGACGCCCAGCATCCAGATGGCCGGCCAGAGGCCGCGCCCGGTGGGGAGTTTGGCCCGCACCTCGATACGGCCGTAACGCCAGGCTGCTTTGCCCTCGGTCGTCAAGCTGGCCGAGGTGTACTCGGCGAACTGGCGAGCACGCCGCCAGTCCGTGCTGCCTGGCTGGAACAACGGGTTCAGGAAACGCTCGCGCCGCGCCTCCAGCACCAGGACGCCGCGCTCCACACGCGCATTCTCCGGCCGGGCGCGCGTGTAATATTGCAGCTCCTGGTTGCGCACGAAGCCTTCCTCGTAGGTCCAGCGGCTGGGGTCAGGCAGGCCTTCGCCCTCGAACTCGTCCGCCCACACCAGTCTCCACTGGGCGGCCGCAGAACCGCACACCAGCAAGCTCAACAAGACAGCGACTCGCATCACGGCGCTCATCCAAAGACTATCACCGCCAGCGAGCCGCCGCGAGCCTCAGAACGACAGCCGGGCGCGCAACTGGAGACTGCGCGAACCGCCCACGCCCAGAATGCGGCCGAACGTGGCGCGCGTGATGTCCCCCTGCGGGCTGCCCAGATTGACGTGGTTGAAGGCGTTCAAGGCTTCGCCGCGAAGTTGCAAGCGATAGCGCTCCTTGAAGGTAAAGCTCTTGGCCAATCCCAGGTTCACGCCCCAACTGCCGGGACCGCGCAGCACGTTCTTGCCCAGCGTCCCGGGCCGGATCGTCTGCGCGCTGGCGCGCGAAGTGGGCACTTGCGCGAAGGCGGCCGGATTGAGCCACTGGAAGCGGTCGCCGCTCGCATACGGGTTTCCGCCCACGTAGTCGGGGCGCTGGCCGTCGCGGTTGTTGGCCTGGATGATGCTCAGCACCTCGCCGGTTTCAGCCCCGATCGTGCCGCTGAGCTGCCAGCCCCCCAGCAGCCACCGCACCGCCCCGCCGTTGGGCGCCAGCCGCTCGAAGGGCGCCTCATAGACGAAGTCGGCCGTGATACGATGGGTAACGTCAAACCGAGCCGGGCCCTTATCCGCCCGCCAGTTCTCCTCGTCCTGAATCCGTTCGTTGTTGCCCGGCCAGAAATCGCCCGTGCCGATGGCCATGGCCGTGCCGCAGGTGTAATTCAGGTCGAAAGCCAGGCCCCCGGAGAACCTCCTGCGCACCGTGGTCTGCCACGCATGGTAATAACTGAAGTCGGAATCCGAATTGTACTGGCTCTCCAACGCCTCTGGGAACGGCCGCAAACCGGTAATACGATCGGGGAAGTTGTTCAGGTGAGGCATCAGAATTTTCAAACCTTTGTTGCCCACGTACCCAGTTTGCAGCGCCAGCGTGCCGGTCAACTGGCGCTGGATGTCGAAGGTCCAGTGAAGGGCATAGGCATTGCGGTTCTTGGGCTCGTAAACCCCGTAGCTTCGCGGCACGTCAGTCGTCTTCATGAGTTCGAGCAAAGCTTCGTTGCTGGGGGGGTACTTGAGATTCAAACGGGTCAGGTCGCCGCCCGAGAAACGGAAACGGAAGGGTATCTCGGGACTCATTTACATCTGGCTTGCGAAATTGCGCAGGTCGGGCGGGGCCAGGGTGGCGCCGAAACCGGTGCGAATCACGGTGCGGCTCTGGCGATCCAGGCCCCAGACAATGCCCACCCGGGGCAGGAAGTTGTTGCGGTCGGCCTCGTAAGGCGAATCCTTGGGACGGAACCTGGGAGGCTTGGTCACCGCGCCCAGCGGGCCGTCCGGGTTGTAAAACAGCCCGTCACGCTCCTTGAGCACCGAGAAATACTCGTAGCGCAAGCCCAGATTGAACATGAGGTTGGGACGCAGCCTCAGATCGTCCTGCACAAACAGGCCGATGTCCCAGATGCGCGCGTGATAGTCCGGCGTACCGAAGGTGTACTGTACCCGGTTGGGCCGGTTGACCAGGAAGTCGGCCACGTTGCCGTAGCGGATGATCGGCACTTCCTCGTCGAAGCGGCCCGGCGCCTTCGCGTTGTACGCGCCGCCGAACTTCAGGGTGTGAGGTCCTGCCATCCTCATGAAGACCTGCTCGATGCCGTAGTTGTGCCCGCGCACGAACAGTCCTTCGCCTTGCGTGCTGAAGACCCCCTGCACTTCGATGGCCGGGATCCTTCCCTGCTCCCAGAGAGTCTCGACCCGCGAGGTATCGTCCAGCTTGAAGTTGAAGCGGGTCTCGGCAGTCCAGGAGGCCGCTGGATGCAAGTAAGTCAGTGTTCCCGATTCGAAGATGCCGTGATAATTGCGAAAGCCCGTGGTGGGAAAACGCTGGCCGTAACTGTTGGGGCGGGAACGCACATAGCGCGCCGTGAGCACATCGCCCGCGCCGATCTGATAGTCCACGCGCGCCACCGCGTGGTTGTCGTCCGCCCGGTTCACCGACGGTCCCAGGTAGACTCCAGTGTTGGCGCCCGCCGCGCCGGCGTTGGGCAGGGGGAAGAATCTCAGTAATTGTTCGTATGCGGGAACGGCGGCGATGGCGCGCTGCCTGAGGTCCTGCGAGGGAACCTCGCCCTGCGCCACCGAGGTGTTGCTGCGCCGGTTGCCCTCACAGGCAAAGAAGAAAAACAGCCGGTCCTTGCGGACCGGGCCGCTGATCGAGCCGCCGAACTGGTTCAGACGCACGGTCGGCTTGCGGTCTCCGGACCGCTGCATGGCGCCCTTGGCGTTGAACACGTCGTTCTGCACGGCCTCGAACAGCGAGCCGTGAAACTCGTTGGTGCCCCGCTTGGTGATGATGTTAATGTTGACGCTGTAGGTGCGGCCCACCTCGGCGGAAACCACGCCCCGCGAGACCGCCACCTCTTCGATCACCTCCATGCTCACCACCTTCGATCGTGTTGAAGTTCTGGAACATGGCGGTTGAAGAGCTCTCGCTGTTGGCCGATGCGTCTACCCCATCCACCGTGACCGAGTTGCCGCCGCTGGCCAGCCCGTTGAACTGGATCATGCCGTCACGCGTGAAGCGGAAACCGGTGGAAAGCGCCAGCAGGCTGGTGAAATCGCGCGCGCCCTGGGGCAGTTCGGTGAACTGCAAGCTCGCCATGCGGTACGTGCTGGTGGTGCTGGCGTTCTCAATCAGGGGCCCCTCGCCAGTCACGGTTACGGTCTCGGTCGGAGCCCCCAACTCCAGCCTCGCCACCTAGCGCAGTCGCTGGCCCGCTTCCAGCACGATCCCGCTCTCCACGTAAGCCTTGAATCTCGAGGCCTCCACTCGAGGCTGGTAACGCCCGACGGGCAAAAACCCGAGCGTGAACTCGCCGCGGTCGTCGGAAGTAGCAGTCTGCTGATATCCGGTGGCCTTGTTGATGGCCGTAATTTTGGCTCGAGGCACCAATGCCCCGGTGGGGTCCTGGACCACGCCGTAGATGTTCGCTGTGGTGCGCTGCCCGTAGGCGGCGCCGGATAGAACCAGCAACGCGGCCATGCTGGCGAAGACCTTGGCTAACCGACGAGACTTCATGGTGACGGCTTCCTCAGCCATGCAACTCCCTGCTCATGGAATACCACCGGTTTGGTGAAATTGTCAAGCCTTTCTTTCGCAATCGTTCGCTTTCTTCCATCACTGGCCGGGCGCGCCCGCCGCCACCCCCGCTCGCTCCAGCCGTCGCTGCTTCAGCCAGCCCCACAGCGTCATGCGCCGCAGCGATTCGTCTGGCGGCCCCGCCGCAGGAAGGATCAGACTGGCCAGGTAGCCCACTACCAAAAGCACCAGATGCCCCACGGCGCCGATGGTGTAGTCGTGCCACGGATAGTTCCACCGGCCCAGATCCAGCATGCGCTTGTCGCCGTACGTCAGCGTCGCCCAGGCCGTGAACAGGATGGTGGCGGCAATGCCCACCCAAACGCCGCGGGCGTGGGCGCGCGTGCTCAGGAAAGCCAGCAGGAACAACCCGGCGAGCCCCACCGCGACGATGGCAGAAATTGTGTACCACAGGGACAGGGCCGATCCCTTGGTGCGCGACAGCACCAGGGCCATGGCCACCGCCACTCCGCCGCAAATAGCCACGATCCACCGTCCCGCCTTCAGCCGCTGGCGGTCGGTGGCGTGCGGCCTCAACAGCCGGTAAAAATCCTCTACTCCCACCACCGCCAGGCAGTTCAGGTCGCTGGCCAGCGTGGACATGGCCGCAGCCAGCAGCGAAGCCACGAACACGCCCGCCAGCCCCGGCGGAATGTGCGTGGCAAGGAAATGCGGGAACACCTGATCGGCCTTGGTCACCGTGGGCGGCAGCGCCTCCCCGGTGAGCTTGTAGAAGGCCCAGGTACAAGTGCCGATGAGCATGAACAGCGTCCACACGGGCACGCATAGCACCGCGCCCAGCGCCACGCCTCGCAGCGCCTTGCGGTCATCCCGCGCCACCAGATAGCGCTGCACCACGGTCTGGTCGGCGGCGTATTTTTGCAGGTACCAGAAGAATCCATAAAGCGCCAGCACCAGGATGGTGGGGCGCGAGAGATCGGGCGCTGGATCGCCCAGGCTGATCTTGCCGCTCTCCCAGCCCAGGCCCAGCACCGCCGCAGGCCCGGTGGGCGCGAGGAACAAAAGAAATCCCAGACAAACGAAAATTCCCAGCCAAAGTACGAAACCTTGCAGAACGTCGTTCCAGATGACCGCCTCCAGGCCGCCCACCAGCGTGTAAAAGATCGTCACCGCGCCTACCAGCAGGATGAGCCAGTCCACGCCCCAGCCCGTCATGCGCTCAATGGTCAGCGCCAGCAGGTAGAAGACGAAACCCATCTTGGAGAAATGGCCCAGCGAGAAAGCGATCGCCGCGTAGGCGCGGGCCAGCTTGCCAAAACGCCTGCCGAAGTACTCATAGGCGCTCATGCCCACCGCACGCCGGTAGAAGGGGATGATCACCGACCCCACCAGCGCCAGCACCACAACCACCATGAAGCCCGGCACCAGCAGCGACCAGTCGCCCGCGTACGCCGACCCCGGATAGGCCACGAAAGTGACACTGCTGATCAGGGTGGCGAAAAGCGAAATCCCCATCGCCCAGGCCGGCACCGATCGACGGGCCACAAAGTAAGCCTCGGTCGAGGTCTGCCGGCGCGAGAACTTGAGTCCCACCGCGATCACGACCGCCATGTACACAGTGGTGGTGACCGCATCCAACCAGCGCAAAGTGGAATCCATGATCTTTGCCCCGCAATGTCCTCAACACGAGCGAGCCGGCGCTCCCGCGCAACCGGCCTCGCGTATGGCCGCCCGCAAGCCGCTGGCCACCTGCCGGGCGCGCTCGAGCAACAGGCGGTGCTCACCGCCCGCCCCCACCAGGCGCATGCCCTGCCGGACCCAGAACTCGGCCTGCTCGGCGTCCCGGCAGCGGATCCCCGGGACCACCCCGGCCCGCTCGCATTGCCCGATGAATCCCCGTATCGCCTCGATCATGGCCGCATCCGAGAAACGGCCGGGCACGCCCATGGAAACAGACAGGTCCGCGGGACCAACCATCGCTACGTCGACGCCTTTGACCGCCAGCAGCTCGCCGGCGCGCTCCAGGGCGGCCGCGGTCTCGAACTGGACCACCGCCATCGTGTTGCGGTTCAGATGTTCCATGATCGCCGGCATGGGCTCTTGGGCGAAGTCCACAACGGGCGGGATGACGCCGAACCCGCGATTGCCTTCGGGCGGGAATCGCATCCAGCCGAGCGCGCTCGCCAGCAGCCCGGGATCTTCCACGCGCGGCAGCACGATTCCCTGCGCCCCGACGTCCAGTAACCGGGCCACCAGCGAGTACAGCAGCTCGCCCACGCGCACAAGAGGCGTGATGCCAGCCGCCACCGCGGTCTCGATCATGTCCTGGGCGGTCTCCACGTGGAAGGGCCCGTGCTCCATGTCAATGAAGACATATAATCGAATCCGGCCGCGGCCAGGGTCTTCACCACCGCAGGACAGCGATAGCACTGGATGGCGAAGCCCAGCACGACCTCTCCCCGCCGCAACTTGTCGAGAGCGCGATTGATTCGCATAGGCCTATGAGCAAACTATAAAACTAATTCGGCACAGCTGGCAACTCAGCCGAACAATTTTCCGTTCGCCGGGACCCCAGCCTTGCGCCCGGGCGCTGCCTTCCAAGGCCGGGTGCGGCCTCCGCCGGAAATAGTACAGGTGCGACCGGCACTCGCAATCCGACGAACCGAAGCCGGCTACGATGCCGTCCGCGAAGGAACGCAGCACGGCCGCCCACTCGTGCTCCCGCCGCTTTCCACCCTGGCAGAACCACACTTCCACCGGTTCGGCTATCCCCCGCAGCCAGTCCACGTGCCATCGCGGCCGGTTGGTTCCTCTCAGGTGACGGCTCACCCTGGCGCGCAAGCCACCCGGCCCCAAAGCGCTGCCCACGTAAACATAAAAGCCCGCGCCCAGCCGCACCTCGCCCAGCCGTCCCACCGCGAGAACCCGCTCGCGCGGGCACCGGAAAACAACTGCATAGGTCCCGGGATGGCAAGGAAGGCGGGCCACCACGACTTTCAGAAAAGCACAGACCGGGTGTACCCCGCCCCGGCCTCAGCTCCAATAGCCGCGGTCCAAGCTGCGGTACTGGACCGCCTCGGCCAGGTGCCTGGCCGTCACCGCGTCGGAATCGTCCAGATCGGCGATGGTGCGAGCCACCTTGAGAATCCGATCGTGGGCCCGCGCCGACAGGCCCAGTCGCCGCATAGCCATCTCCAGCGTCCGCTCGCCCGCCTCGTCCAGCCGGCAGACCTGGCGCAGCAGCTTCGGCGGCAGTTGCGAGTTGTACCAGCCGCGCTCCTGCTGCCTTGCCCGGGCGCGCATCACGCGGGCGCGGATCTGGGCCGAGCTGCACGCGCCGTCCTCCGGACCGCGCAGCTCCTTGTAAGGAACCGCGGGCACTTCCACGTGCAGGTCAATGCGATCCAGAAGCGGCCCGCTCAGCTTGCTCAAGTAGCGCTGGATGATGCCCGGTGTGCACCTGCACTCGCGGGTGGCGTCGCCGTAAAAGCCGCACGGGCACGGGTTCATCGCCGCCACCAGCATGAAGCGCGAAGGGAACTCCAAGCTCATGTTGGATCGCGCGATGCGCACGGCGCCGTCCTCGAGCGGCTGCCGCAGCAGCTCCAGCACATGGCGCGGAAATTCCGGGAATTCATCCAGAAAGAGAATCCCGTTGTGGGCCAAGCTGACCTCTCCCGGCCGCGGCACGCCGATGCCTCCGCCGATCATGCCGGCGTCCGAGACCGTGTGATGAGGGGCGCGGAAGGGGCGCTCGGTGAGCAGGCCCGCGCCCGGCGGCAGCGTCCCCGCTACGCTGTGCACTTGCGTAGTCTCGAGCGCTTCCGCGAAGGTCAGCGGCGGAAGAATGCCGGCCAGCCGTTTGGCCAGCATGGTCTTGCCGGAGCCCGGCGGGCCGATCATCAAAACGTTGTGCATGCCCGCCGCGGCGACTTCCAGCGCCCGCTTGGCGGCCGTCTGGCCGCGCACGTCGGCGAAGTCAGGAGCAGTATCGGCGGCGGCAGCGGCCGCAGGCGGCGCGGGGTCCACCGGGGACAAGCCCTCGGGGTTCGTAGCGAACCTCACCACGTCCGCCAGGTGCCGCACGCCGTAAACCTTGACCCCGTCCACCACTGCCGCTTCAGCGCCGTTTTCCACCGGCACCACGACCTTGGGCACGCCTTCGCGCCGCGCGCAGATGGCGATGGAGAGAGCGCCGCGCACGGGGCGCACCGCGCCGTCCAGGGAAAGCTCGCCGATCAACAAGCAATCGTCCAAGCGCGGAACCGTGCCCATGGCGCCCAAAATTCCCACGGCCATGGGCAGATCAAAGCCGGCGCCCTCCTTGCGCAGATTGGCGGGCGCCAGGTTGATGGTCACCGCCTTGTTCGGGTAACCGAAACCGGAGTTGGCCAGGGCGGACTTGATCCGCTCACGGCTCTCGCGCACAGCCGTGTCCGGCATGCCCACGGTGATGAAATCCCGCGCGCTGCCGGAAGGATAGAGATCCACTTCAACGTCAATGGGGTAGGCCTCGATGCCGTAAACGGCCGCGCTGCGTGTGCGGAAGAGCGCCATCTACCGCC
The DNA here is from genome assembly GCA_049969115.1 of Bryobacteraceae bacterium. Lineage (GTDB taxonomy): Bacteria > Acidobacteriota > Terriglobia > Bryobacterales > Bryobacteraceae > DTHT01. The sequence goes on from JBMFPL010000045.1 coordinate 10,502, forward strand.
CGCTGTACCCAGTATGGTGCGCGCGGCGGGCGATTCCTCTCATTGCAGTTGCAGACCCCAGCCGCCATAGTTAGCCCGCGGCGTCGGCGCTCGGCACGCCCCAGCGCCGATGCTCCTCGCACGATGCCCGTTCAGCGCCGCGTCACGACCAACGAGCGCCAGGCCGTGTTGCCGGCTGCATCGCGAGCCCGCACGGTAATGGTCGTGGATCCCACATAGAGTGGGATGGGACCGGCGACCCACTGGGTCGTGCCCTGCGCAGTTCCCGACTGACCGGTTGACGTGGCCCAGGTCACCGCGGTCACGCCGACGTTATCGCTGGCCGTCCCGCGCAACGTGATCGATGCCGAAGAAACCAGCACGGTGGTGCTTGTCGGCTCCCTGATGGCCAGCGTGGGCGCTACCGTGTCGCGTCCCGCGGGCGGTTGAGGCGTGGGATTCTGCGGCGGCTGCGGACTCGAGGGCGGCTGAGGGTGGGCCGGGGGCTGGGGAGTCGAAGGCGGAGTCGAGGGTGGTTGCGGATTCGCAGGCGAACCTGGCGGTGGCGCCGGGGCCCCGCCAGGCGGCTCGCCGGGACCCGCCGGTTGCTCCTCGCGCGCCGCGTAAAGCTGGCGGATGGACGCGATGTCCTCTTCGGTCAGCGCGGCGTGGACGCGATAGTACGGGTACATCACCGATCCGGGGTTGTCGGAATGCCCCAAGCCGAGGGCGTGCCCGGTCTCGTGCAGCGCGACGCTGAACAAGTCCAGATAAGAGCCCGTCGCCCATGGTTCATCGTCATCGAAATGCACGTCGCCTGCGATCGGTTCGGGGTTGGGCGGGGCCGGATAAAAGGCGTGGGCAAGCACGCGGCCTGGGCCGTCGAACGGGTAGGGGCAGTCGTGGAAGCCACTCGCGAACTGGAAGCGCAGCGTGCGCGGCCCCCACTCGTCGGCGCCGGGACTGAACCGGATGGCGACGTAGCGCGCCCATTCCTCCAGGGCCCGCACCAGCTCGGCCGCAACCCTGTCCCGGGGCAGCCGCCGCGCGAGCGTCGCAAAGTAGTAGAACAGATCGGCGGCATTGCGACCGGGCCCGTCCCAGCCGTCGCCCACCTGAGCCACGTACTCGCCCACCCATCCCCATTGGGTCAGCGCGCCGGGACACGCATGCACAGGCTCGCCCGCCACCAGTTCCCCGGAGGCCGGGTAGACGTAGGCGACCTCGTCCCACTCCGCCAGCCGCTGGATCTCGGAGGCGGCGCCCGCCACTAACAACTCGTTGCCCCGCAACTGGGGATGCTCGATGGGTTCGAGCATGTGCTCGCGCACCAGCACCTCGGCCTCGGCCCGGTCCACGTCGGCGTGGAATTGCACCACGCACTGCCAGCGCCCACCGCCCCCCAGAAGCGGGCTCAACTTGTCCGCGGCTTCCAGCCGCGCAACCCAGCGCACGCCCAAGCCCTCCAGACGCACGCCCTCGGGCAGCGTGACCATGAAGCCGGCATCGGGCACGTAGCCCAGCACGCGCGCGCCGCGGCCCTCCAGCTCGGCCAGGGCTTCGCGATCGGGACCGCCATCGAACTCGATGATGGCGTGCACGCGGTCGCGGGTGCGGCTCTTGAGCGACCGCATTCGCAACTCGGCGCTTTCCAGCTCGATCCGCAGCGGCTGGTTCTTCAGCCGCAGCCGCGTCTCCGCCGGCCATGCGCCCGCACGCGCCAACAGGGCGCAACAAGCAACCAGTCTCCTCCAGCGGCTCACACTTGCGCTTATCGAACCCGCTGCGCGGAGTTTGAATTCATCGCAAGGACGGATAAGCGGCGACGCCACGAGCAGGAACCTGCGGACCCACGCTGCGCGCGCATCGAATTCCCCGTGAGGCGAGACAAGCGCCTCGCGTGCCGCACCTAATTATTACGGGCTGATCATGCGTGCAAGCTCGCGTGTTGCCGTTTTGGCGGCTAGCCTTGCCTGCTTGCCGCTGGCCGCAGGCGAAGTTACGTACCTCATTCGCACTCTGGCCGGAAGCGATTTCGTCGGGGATGGAGGTTCCGCCTCCGGCGCGCTGCTGCTGGCGCCCGAATGCGTCGCTCGGGACGCGGCTGGCAACCTCTACATAGCCGACCCCGCCGACCACCGCGAGCGCAAGATCGCAGCCACGGGCATCATCACCACCGTCGCAGGCGACGGCCAGCCCGGCTTCAGCGGCGATGGCGGGCCCGCCAGCCAGGCACGGCTCGATTCGCCCTATGGGCTGGCTATGGATGCGGCAGGTAATCTTTACATCGCCGACTATGGTAATGGCCGGGTCCGCCGCGTTTCGCCCGACGGCATCATTCGCACGGTGGCAGGCGGCGGAACAGGCGACGCCACCGCCGCCGGCCGATCCGCAACCGCCGTTCGCCTCGTCGGCCCGCGCAATCTCGCCGTAGACGCCGCGGGCAATCTCCACGTGTCGGATTTTCGCGACCACCGCATCTACCGCGTGGCGCCCGGGGGCGCCATCGAATTGCTGGCCGGAACGGGCACACCCGGCATGCAGGGCAACGGCGGCCCCGCCATCTACGCGGAGCTCAGCTACCCCGCGGGCCTGGCGCTCGATCGCGCGGGCAACCTTTACATCGCCGACAGCGGCAACCGGCGCGTGCGGCGGCTGGCGGCCGGCGTCCTCAGCACGCTCAATGTCCCGCTCACGCTTGAGCTACCCACCGGACTGGCCTTCGACGCCACAGGTAACCTTTACATCGCCGATCGCACGCGCGTGGTCAAGCTCAGTCCTTCGGGATCGGGCGCCGCCATCGCCATCGCAGCGCGCGATATCGCGGTGGACGAGGCGGGCAACCTCTACGTGGCCTCGGGCTCGCCGCAAATCGTGCGCGTGTATCCGAGCGGGGCTTTCAGCGTGATCGCAGGCGCGACTGCGGAACCGCGATTCTGGGGCGACAACGGCCCGGCCACCACCGCACGGCTGAACTCTCCCTCCGGTCTGGCCCTTGCGCCGGACGGGGTCCTCTACGTGGCCGACACCGGCAACGGGCGCATCCGCAAGATCACACCCGACGGCATCATCTCCACGCTGGCCGGGGCGGGCCGCTCGGGCCAGACCGGCGAAGGACTACCCGCATTGGCCGCGCGGCTGTTCTACCCGACAGCGCTGGCGCTCGATGCCGCCGGCGGCCTGCTCATCGCCGATCCCATGGTGAGCCGCCTGCGGCGGCTTTCGCCAGCGGGCACGATCAGCACGGTGGCAGGCACGGGAACGGCAGGCTTTAACGGCGACGGCCTCGCAACGTCGGCTCAATTGAATTCGGCGTCCGGCCTCCTCGTGGATGCATCGGGCAACGTCTATATCGCCGATACCGGCAATCACCGCATTCGCCGCCTCTCGCCTTCCGGCATGCTCACTACGGTGGCCGGGCGGGGGCTGCGCGGTTACGCAGGCGACGGCGGCCCCGCGCTGGAGGCGCTGCTGGATTCCCCCGCCGGCCTGGCGCTCGATCGCCAGGGGAATCTCTACATCGCTGACCGCATGAACCACGCCGTGCGCAAGCTCACGCCCGGGGGCATCCTCACGACTGTGGCCGGAACCGGCTACGCGGGCTTCAGCGGCGATGGCGGCCCTGCCACGCAGG
>JBMFPL010000046.1:0-13948 GCA_049969115.1 Bryobacteraceae bacterium
CTTCGAAGTCATGCACGGCGGTGCGTACCTTTTCCCCCGCCTTCTTGCCAGGGCAGACGGCGTGCACAGTGTGCCCCACCATCTGCAAAGCCTGGAAGGGCACCATGGCCTCGTAGTCTTCCACGAAATCACCGACCAGCATCAGGATTCTCTTGGCTGCCATAGCAACTCCACTTTATCGCAGCGCAGCAGACCGCAGGGCGGGCGCGCTAACCTAAGGGGGTATGGACTGGCTGACTGTCTTTCGCGGCGTGGATCCGGGCGGCGAGGAAGAGGCGCAGGAGGTTTGCGAAATTCTGAGGGAATCCGGCCTGGCTGCGGAGCTTCATGGGCCCGCGGAACCCGGAGTAGCCCGGGGCACCTACGAGGTCCGGGCCCCCGCCGATCAGGCCGAGCGGGCGGCGCAGATTATCGCTGCCCAGCGGGAGATCATCGAACAGCCGCTCGACACTTCACACGAGCTGGATCTGGTGACAGTCTTCAGCTCGGATGCCCACAACGCCGAAATGGAGGCGACGGCCGTGCACAGCCTTCTCGAGGCTAACGGCATCCCGGCTTTGCTTGTCAGCCCCGGTCCCATTCCGAGCCTGCCTTATGAGGTGCGCGTTCCCCGTTCCCGCATGGAGGAGGCGCGAAGCATCCTCGCCGCGGCCGAAGAGGCTGGGGCTGCCGCGGCGGACGAGGCCGAAGATGCCAGCTCAGGGCAACCCTGAACCGGCAAGCCCGCTGCACACGCGGGTCCCACTAAGTGCTGGGACGGCGCTACGCCGCTGTCCCCTCGGCACGCTGACTCTGGCTGGCCTCCGGGCGCGCGCGGCACTTCTGACCTCAGCCACCCCTGGCCTAAGTAACGGCGATGGCAGCCTAACCGCTCCAGTCGCCTGACCAGCCCTCACGACGATGCTCTGCCTTCGACGTACGACGGCGCTCCGGCCGCTCAAGCGGCCTTGCCCAGCCGCGGCGGCGTGCGCGGAGCCAGATCGCGGAACTCGCGGGCTCCGCGGGCGCGCTTCTGCAACTCGAAGGCGTCGTAAAGTTGTCCCGAGGCGGTCCGCGCCTCGAAGCGCAAGCGGTTGCCCTCGATGCGAATGACCTGGAAGAGCTGGGTCTGCTGGGCAACCCGTGCGAACACGCCGGAGCGGTCCAGTTCATACATTTTGGCCCCGCTGACCGAGTTGACGTAGACCGTCCCGCCGCCGTTGACAGCGCCCGTGGCTCGCATGGGCCGCGTACGCGCATAAGTGTGGTCGTGTCCTTGCAACACCAGATCTACCCCGTACTTGTCGAAAATCGGCTGCCAGAGCTCGCGCAGCACCTTGTTGTCGCGCCCGCGGGCGCTGGAGTAGATCGGGTGGTGGAACACGGCGATGGTCCAGCGACTTTCGTTGCCGGCCAGCACCTTTTCCAGCCACTCGGCTTGCTCCTTGTGCTTTTCGACCGAATTCAGCACGACCAGACGCAGGCCCTGGATGTCCAGCCAGTAGCATGTCTCCTCCAACCCCGAGGGCCCGTTGGGGGGAAAGGTGAACTGGGGCCGCCAGTTGGGGCTGATGCGACGTTCGGTGAGGCTGTACTCGTGGTTACCCGGCGCGGCCAGCACGGGTATCATGCGGTGGATGAAGCCGGCCGCGGCGTGGAACTCGGCCCATTGCTCGTCGCGATCGTTATTGTTGATGAGGTCGCCCGCATAGACGATGAAGCGCGCCTCGGGAGCGGTGGCGAAGGCGCGCCGGATCACACGCGACCACAGCGAATAGATCTCGGTCTGTACGTCGCCCAGATACAGGAAGGTCAGCGGCTCGCCCGCCGGGCTGGCAGTGCGGAACTGGTTCCACTCGCTCCAGTGCTTCCCGTCACCCACGCGGTACAAGTAAGCCGCTCCTGGCTGCAAGCCGGTGAAGGTGACGCTGTGGGCGTGGGCGGGTCCGGCCTTGGTTTCGTAGCGCTGGCTGGAAGCCTCCACGCGCCGCGCTTTCTTCGGGAAATCCGGGCCGTCGTCGGCTTCGGCGATTTCGGCCCAAGCCCGGCTGACGCTGGTGTCGGTTCGCCAGGTCACGGACATGGTCGTCGAGGGATCGGCCGACCACGTCAGGATCATGCGGTCCGGGTAAGGTCCCGGGGCAAAGGACGCGGCCGTTTCCTGCGAGTTGAGGGCGCCGCTTTGAACCAGCAACAGCAGGGCGGCAGCGACAGCGGGGATGTAGGATCTTGCTTTCGACGTACGCATGCTTTCCATCCGCTTGCTATCTCCCGATCCCGGCGCGCACGGTCAAGTGAAACGCCCGCGCCGGTTTTTTTCCCGAATTCATTCAGTCTACATCACGCGCTTGGCGTCCCGCTTTTTGCGCTGGGAGGCTCTTGCCGGCAAAAAGCTGCTTGGTTCCGCGCCGGGCGCATTACAATACACCTGAAGGGAGCGGACCGGTCCGGATGCGGTTCGCCAGGAGGGTGGCCATGCCAGCCGCCGTGACACACGACTCCCCCTACGCCGGGTCCTGGTATCCCGACGAACCTTCGGAACTGCGTGACCTGCTCGATCGCGTGTTTGCGGATTCCCGCCAGCGTACCGGGCCCTACCTGACCCCGGGCGCCCTTGCCTTCGTCGTCCCGCATGCCGGCATCGTTTACTCGGGCGTGGTGGCGGCCGCAGTTTATCGTCACATCGAGCAAATGGCACCGCGGCGGATCATCGTGCTGGGATTCTCTCACCGCGGTTCGCCCCCTGGCTTGTGGATCCCGCGCATTGACGCTTTCCGGACGCCGCTCGGGGAGATTTTGCTGGACGGCCAACTGGCGCGCGAGCTGGTCGAGCGGCCGGAATTCGGCTTCCTGCCCGAGCCTAGCCTGTGCGACCACTCGGTCGAAATCCAGTTGCCCTTCCTCAACCGGGTCGCACCGGCGTCGCTGCTGCTGCCGATTTATGTAGGTCACGTGGACCCGGCCGTACGAGAGCAGGCCGCCCGAACGCTGGCCGAGCTGATGGACTCACGGACTGTGATCCTGGCCAGTTCCGACTTGACCCATTATGGGCGCTCGTTCCGCTACGAGCCATTTCCCGCCGATGCCTGGATCGCCGACCGCCTGCGCGACCTCGACGAGAGCCTCATGGAGGCGGCCGGCAGCCTGCGCCCCGAGCTGTTCCTAGAAACCCTCCGCGCCACCGGCGCTACGCTCTGCGGCTACGAGCCGATCGGCCTCTTGCTGGCCACCCTGCGCAGGCTGGAGGACGGTGAGGAAATCTTCCAAGAAACCCTGGACTACCAGACTTCGGGCGAGATCACGGGCGACTTTCGCCATTCGGTCAGCTACGCCGCTCTGGGTTACTTCCCTTACTCGGTCTTTCTGTTGGGTCCCGAAGACCAGGCGGCCTTGCTGGAAAGCGCTCGGCGCACCCTGGAGCATTACCAGCGGACCGGCGAGCGCCGGCCGATCTTGCCTGTGGGGGGCACGCCAGCTCTGCAACGGCGAGGAGCCGCCTTCGTCACGCTCCACAAAGACGGCCAGTTGCGGGGCTGCGTGGGCAGGCGCGCCGCGCTGGAGCCGCTGGCGCGCACGGTGCCCGAGATGACGCTGGCCGCCGCGCTCGACGACACTCGCTTCCCGCCCGTCGCGCGCGACGAAACCGGGCTGGAGATCGAAATCTCGGTGCTCTCGCCCTTCAAGCGGATTCCCGACCGTTCCGCGTTCCGCGTCAACGAGCACGGCGCTGTCTTGCACTGCGGCGTTTACCAGGGCCTGTTGTTGCCGCAAGTGGCCACCGAGCGGGGCTGGACCGCCGAGCAGTTCTTCGACGCCCTGGCGCGCAAGGCCGGTGCCGGCCCCAACGTTTATCGCGATCCGAATACGCGGCTCTACGTCTTCCGCGCGCAAATTATCCGCTGAGCCGCGGGCCGAGGCGCTCGCCCAGCGGCCTTGACGCCAGCCGTCCGGCTCGCCTACCCTCAGGGGATGAGACTCCGCAGGATCTGGGTTATCGCGGGGCTGACGTGCGGTGCTGCGCTGATCGCGCAGCAATCGTCCCTGTTCCCCGCCTTGCTGAGCACCGTGTTGCCCGGGCGCCAGCCCGGCGGCTTCTACCTGCTGCCCACCAACCAGTTGATCAGGCCATGGGGGCAGCAGATGCTGATTCAGGGACGCCCGGTCGAGCTGGCCTTCGATTCCCAGAAGCGCCTCCTAGCGGTGTTGAAGTGGCGCAGCGTGATGCTGGTGGATCCCTCGAGCGGCGCGCCGCTCGACGAGATCAAGCCGCGCAGCACCTCCTACACTGGGCTGGCGTTTCGACCGGGTGATCGCGAGCTGTGGGCCAGCCTGGCCACGCGCAACGGCCCCGACGCGCTGATGGTGGCCTGGATGAGCGAAGTCGGTCGGCCGGGCAAGGTGGAATACGTGGAGTTGCCAGGGCATCCCGTGCCCACGGGAATCGCGTTCTCAGCGGACGGGCAGCAGGTCTACGTCGCTTTCAGCCGCAACAACTCCCTTGCCGTCCTGGATGCGGGCACGCGGCGCCTGGTGCGGGAAATCGAGGTGGGGGTCGCGCCCTTCGCGGTGGTGTTCTCGCCGCGTCACGGTCGCATCTTCGTTTCCAACCGCGGCGGGCGGCGCCCTGCGCCGGGCGAGACCACAGCGCCTTCGAGCGGCACGCAAGTGCTCAGCGATCCGGCGGCCGGCTTCGCCGCCACGGGCACGGTGAGCGTGATCGAGTTGCCCGGCTTCCATGTGCGGGAGGTCGTGGTGGGATTGGCGCCCTCCGGCATAGCGCTGAGCCCGGACGAGGGCACGCTGGCAGTGGCCAACGGTCACTCGGATACGGTCTCGCTGCTCGACACGCGCACGCTGGCGCGCACCGACGTGAAGATCCCTGCTTACCCGGAGAGCTTCGCCGGCAGCCAGCCGATCGGCGTGGCTTTCGCACCTGACGGCAAGACGCTTTACGTGGCCTGCGGCGGCAATAACGCCGTGGCGGTTGTCCAAAAGGCCGCTAAGGGCTGGCAGGAGGCAGGCGCTTTGCCGACCGGGTGGTTCCCTTCTGGCCTTGCTGTGGATGCCAAGGGCGACTTGTGGGTCGTGAACGTGAAGGGGGTCGGCAACACGGCTAACCAATCGGGCGGCTTCAACTCGCGCCAGTATGAAGGTTCGCTCGTGCGGCTGCCCGCGCCGCTACCCGCGCAACTGGCTGCGGGCACCCGCGAGGTTCGCGCCGCCAACAGCCCGCAATGGATGCCGGCAGGAGGCGTGGCCAACCTGCGTTCGCTCGGCATCCAGCACGTGGTCTTCATTATCAAGGAGAACCGGACCTACGACCAGATCTTCGGCGACATGGGCAAAGGCAACGGCGATCCCAAGCTGGTCATGTACGGACGCGAGGTGACGCCGAATCACCACGCGCTGGCCGACCGCTACGTTCTGCTCGATAACTTTTACACCGGCGGCGCTATTAGTTTCGACGGCCATCACTGGCTGATGCAGGGATTCGTGAGCGATTACGTGGAGCGGGCTTTTGGCGCCTCGCCGCGCGGCTACGCCTGGAATATGGCCGACGCGCTGACCATTTCGCCCGCGGGCTTCTTCTGGCAAGGCGCGCGGCGGCCGCTGGGCGTGCGCATCTTCGGCGAATTCTGCCTGCCTGCGCGCTGGAATCCCGAAACGCAAAGCGTGGTGGACATCACCGAGGGCGAGCTGTTGCCCTGGTCCGAGTACTGGCGGTTGTATCGCGAGGGCAAGTGGCGCAACGCCGTCGGTTCGCGCCCCGGCGTGCCCGCGCTGGCACCCTACATCTGCCCGCGGTACCCCAACTCGACCACCAGCATCCCCGACCAGATTCGCGCGGAAGTGTTTCTGGAAGAACTGGCCGCTTGGGAGAAGAGCGGCCGCATGCCCAACCTCGTTATCCTGCACCTGAACAACAACCACACCGCCGGGACGAGGCCGGGATTCCCCACGCCGCGAGCCATGGTGGCGGACAACGACCTGGCCCTGGGACGTGTGGTGGAAGGACTCTCCAAGAGCAGATTCTGGGCCAACATGCTCATTCTGAGCGTGGAGGATGACGCACAGGACGGCATCGATCACGTGGATGGGCATCGCACCGTGGCTCTGGCCATGGGACCTTACGTGCGGCGCAACCTGGTGGATTCCAACCACTACAACCACGGAAGCATGGTGCGCACGATCCAGGAAATCTTCGGGATCGCGCCGCGCACGCGATTTTTGCAGGCGGCGCGGCCGATGACCAGCATCTTCACCACCCAGCCCGACCTTTCTCCTTACCGGTGCCTGCCCAACCGAATCCCTCTGGATGAAATGAACCCGCCGCTGAAAGCGCTGAGCGGCAGGCGGCTGTGGGCGGCGCAGCAATCGCTGGCCATGAACTGGCACCAGCCGGACGACATCCCGCAGGGCGTGCTCAACCGCATCCTGTGGTGGGACGCCAAGGGCTGGCGGACGCCCTACCCCAGATTGCGCTGAGCGGGCGCGGCTGGGACCGCGATCGGCGTACAACTCACGCGTTACGCTCCGCGATGGCGTCCCGGGAACAGGTGCCGGGACGCCGTCGCTTCGATCGGACGGAAAACCACACGCGCGCTCGCACGTAACTGGCGCGGGCGCCGCGCGCTGTGATACGTCAGTGCGTCAAAACATGAGCCGCAGCGCGAGCTGCACGATCCGCGGGTCGTTGGCCTGCTGCGGCGTGACTTGGCCGAACGAGGGCGAAGTCAGGCTGGTGTTCGGGGCGCCGAAGCCAGGGGTGTTCGCCAGGTTGAACGCCTCCGCGCGGAACTGCAACTTCATCCGCTCGTAGACGGGGAAGTCCTTGAACAGCGAGAAATCCAGCGTGACGGGGACGTGCGTGCGGATGCCGGGCAGCGTGGCGCTCAACGTGCGGAGGGTGAAAGGAGGCTGCTGGATCCAGGCCACCGGTTCGCTCGGGCTGGCGCAGTTCTGGCGCACGCCCGTGGTCAGCACCGTGCAGGTGTTGAACCAGCGGGCCATCGTCGGCTTGTCCAGCTTGGGATTCACGCCTGAGGAGAATGCTCCGCCAGGCGCGCTGACCAGTGTCCCGGTCATGGCCCGCAGGATGAAGTTGGTCTGCCAGCCGCCCAGCGCGTGGCGCGCCACGCCGTGGCTCTGGTTGAAGAACGGCAGGGCATAACCGCCGCTGACCACGAACATGTGGTTGGGCTGCGAAGCCTGGGCGCGGGCCGGCTTCTGCACAGGATCCTGGTCGTTCAGGTAGCCGGTCGCGCTCATTGGCTTGCACCACGTGTACGAGGTCCGGAAGTGCAGCCCGGCGCTCAGGCGTTTCTCCAAGGAGGCTTCCAAGGCGTTGTAGGAGGTCCGCCCGTAAGGCCACTGCGAGATGGTCACGTTGCCGAAATGGGGATAGGGGCGGAGGAGCTGCTGCTTGGGCACCGTGGGACCGTTGTAAGCGCTGCCCGGCAAGAGCCCGGCCAGAGGATTGGGGACCTGTGTGAGCAGATCCGAGCCGAGCGCCAGGTACTCGGCAGGCACGAAGTTCATGTTCTTGGAGGTATCGAAGTCGCGCGTGCGGTTGCCCACGTAGGACACATCCAGCACCATCCGGAAAGGCAGTTGCTGCTGGAGGCTCACCGAGAACTGCCAGGCGTTAGGAATTTCGCGCCCGAACCAGCCGGCGCTGATATTCTGGCCCAGCAGCGTGGCCAAACCCTGGGAGCGCCCGGGCGGAACAATGATCCCTGTGGGGTAGGGATTGCTGAGCCGGTTGGCGGGCGTCAGGCCGCCGTCCGTCGAGGCCACGTAGGCCGTCGAGGTGCTGAAGCCGAGGTTGCCGCCGGTAGCGAAGCTCGGCATGTAGGTCAGCCCGAAGCCGCCGCGCAACACGGTGGAACCGAGCATGCGCCAGGCGACGCCGACGCGAGGCTGCACGTTGTTCAGATCGCGCTGGAACGGCAGCCGGTGGTCTTTGTCGGTGAACAGCAGCCCGCCGCGCAGATCGAGACCGGGCACCTGAAGCGGGCTCTTGGCGTCGAAGGCGAAGCCGCGGTTCTGGCGGTCGTAGCGCTCACTGAGCGGCGATTCATAATCCCAGCGCACGCCCAGGTTGAGCGTGAGCCGGCCGGTCAGGCGCCAGTCATCCTGGACGAAGCCGGCCCAGTAGATCGCCTGGTAGGCCGGCGCGATGTTGTAGGGCACGCTGCCGCTGGCGGGGTAGCCCAGCAGGAAGCTGGCGAAAGCGTTGCCGGCCGCGGCCTCGGCGCGCAGGGCGTCACGCTGGGTGAATGCCCGCGTGAAGTTGAAGGTGCCGAAGTTGGAGATCGGCATCTGGAGGTTGTAACGCATCACTCGGAATTCGACCCCGGTCTTGATGGAGTGCGTGCGCGCCACGCGGTTCACGGTCGAGGTCACCGAGTGCGTGTCCGTGGTCGTGTACTGGCTCTCCGCCGCGGTCAGGGTGGCGTAGTCCGTCACGGCCACTCCGGGGAAGGTAAGGCGCGGAAGCTGGGAGACGAGCGACTGCGGGAAGCCGAGCGTCGCAGGGTCGAATTCGTCACCGGGCCGCTTCAGCCCGAAGGGGTGGCGCACCCAGCCGTAGCGGTTGTCCCAGACCAGCGTGGGGCTGAGGACGGCGGTCCAAGTCAACGCCGCGCCGTAGTTATTCCGCCAGTGTTTGTAACCGAAATCGCCCGGGGGACTGGCGGGGAAGGGGAAGGCGGCATCGCCCTTGGTCTGCGTGCGCACGTTGCGCACGAAGCGGCCCATGAGCTTGTGATTCTCAGTCAACTGCTGGTCCAGCCGCACAGCGTACTGGTTATAGCTGTCGGTATCGGCGTTCGGGCTGGCGACGTAGTTGTATGCGCCTGTGATGGTGCCGGGCTGGTTGGCATGCGGCCAGTACTGAGCGAGCTTGGAGGCCACAGGATCAATGCGGTTGGCCGGTATGCGGTTGGCCGGGAACGGGTCACGCAGCCAGGAGCTGCCCACCTGGCGCGTCGTGAGCGGATCGTAAATGGTGATCGGCTGGCCGTTGGCTTGCAGGGTCTGCGAAAAATCGCCTTGGCGTTGCAAGTCGGTGGGCACGGTGCCCACGTAGGGGTTAGGATTGCTGTTGCGGATGGCCTCGAAAGAGAACATGAAGAACGTCCGGTTGCGCCCGTCATAGAGGCGCGGGATCCACACCGGACCGTCCAGCTCGACGCCGGGCTGATTCCAGCGATAGACCGCACGGGGGCGGTTGGCCCAGTTGGATTCGAACAGGTTGGCCGTCAGCTTGTCGTGCCGGAAATAGTGAAAGAGCGAGCCGTGCAGTTCATTGGTCCCGCCTTTGAGCGCGACGTTGACGATGGCGCCGGAAGTGCGGCCGTACTGCGCATCGTAGATATTGGTCTGGACGTTGAACTCCTGCACCGCTTCGGGGGAGGGCACGAACCCCACATAGGTGTGGTTGGCGCGCTCGGGAGGAGCGTTGTGCACACCGTCGAGCAGTACTTCATAGCGACCGCCGATGCCCTGCATGGACATTTGCGCGGCCGCGCCGTCGAAAGGCCGCCCGTAAGAGGCCACTTTGCCCGTGTACAGGCCGCTGTAGACCCCGGGCGTGGTCGCCGCCAGCAAGAAGGGATTCCTGCCCAAAAGCGGCAGGTCACGCACCTTGGCCGAGTCCACGAGCTGGCCCCGCGAAGCCGTGGCGGTTTCCAGCAAGTCGGCTTCCGCGGTTACGGTGACGGTCTCTGTAGTCGCGCCTACTTCCAGCGTCAGGTCCACCTGGACCCTGGCGCCCACGTAAAGCTGGACCGGCTCGCGCACCGCCTTCTTGAACCCCGGCGCGTTGGCGGTGACGCTGTAGCGGCCCGGGATCAACAAGGGCGCCACATAGACGCCGCTTTCGTTGGTGCGGAGGGTCGAGACAACGTTGGTGTCGAGATTGCGGATTTCCACCGTCGCGTTGGGCACGACGCCCCCTTGCGGATCCGTGACGGTGCCCATGATGGTCCCGCGGAACTCCTGCGCACCGAGCGGAAGGACCGCCAGGAGAAGGACCGCCATGGCGATCCGGATCATTGGCGTCACAGTGTTATGACTGTGCCTTCGCATGCAGGCCTCCTGAAGCTTGCACCTGACGAACCCATCATAGACGCCCGCAACGAGCATGGTCAATTCGTGCCGCCGGCGGCAGTCGGTCTTCAGCGCTTGCGCCGCGTTGCGAACAGCGACAGCTCGGGCGTCGCGATGTCTTCCAATGCCAGCGGGTCTCCTTTGGCCGGACCGTGCCAGACGCTGCCGCCGAAAGTGGTGACGTAGATCTTTTCGGGATCGGCCGGATCGGGGATCACGCGATGTCCCCACTTGAAATTGAAACCGCGAATGCGCTGCCAGGTCTGGCCGCGATCCTCTGAGCGCCATGCCGAGGATTCGAAGCCGGCGGCGTAAAGCACGGCGTTGCGCGCATCCACGGTGATGTCGTAAACATGCTGATCGCTCGAGAGTACGTTGCGCCAGCTCGCGCCGCCGTCGGTGGAAAGGAAGATGCCGCCATCGCGCGCTCCTTGTGGCGTTCGACGGCCCCAAGCCGCCAGATACAGCCGTTGCGGGTCCTCGGGATCGATGGCCAGCCCGTTGGGCCCGTTGACGCCTTCGGGCAGCCGAATGCGCTGCCAACTCCCGGCCCCGTCGCGCGAGCGGTACAGCGCACCGTCGCCGGGATTCCCGTAGGTGCCGTCCTCGGTACGCCGAGCCACGATCAGGTAGAGGGTTCCTTCGCGGTCGCGCGTCAGGCGCCATGCGAACGGTTCGGTCCCTTCGATGCCTTCGTTCTTCAGCGTCCATGTGCGGCCGCCATCCACGGATTTGTAGACTCCCCGCCCGAAAGCCGCGGCGTAGAGCACCCGCGCCTCGATCGGGCTGGTTGGATCCAGCAGAATGTGCGTCACCGCCGAGGGCTGCATGCCCTCGTTGGAAGCGCGCCAGCTACGGCCCCCATCCTCGCTCAGGCAGACGCCGCCTTCATATGTTGAAGGCGCCGTGCTGCGCCACATCTTCGGCCGCGGCAAGTCGTGGACGCGGCTCATGGCGCCCCAGACCCGGCCGGGCGCCCCGGGATCGAACTCGATCCAGTAGGTCGTGTTCCACCAGCGCCGCGGCACGCCGTCAATCGCACTCAGCCAGCTCCGGCCGCCATCCTCGCTGCGGAACAGGCCAATGTCCGTGTAGGTGATGAAAACGCGGTTCGCATCGAAGGGATCGAAGTGGACGCCGTAGCAGGTGGTGACGTCCAGTCCGGTGCTCGTCCAGCCCGCATCGGGCACGCGGCGCGAGTACACGGCCTGCCAGGTCTTGCCGCCGTCGGTGGTGCGCATGGTGCGGCCGTAGTCGGTTCCGTAGCAGACATCGGGATCGCCCGGGGCTACGCCCAGATTGAAGGGAGGACCGGCCCATCCCGGTCCGAATCGCTCGCTGAGCCAGGCTTCCTGGATGTTGTCCGGCGTGCGGTTGGATTCCTTCCAGACCAGCCGCCAGTTCCGGCCGCGATCGTCGCTGCGGGCCACGCCGAACCAGTTAGCGCCACCCTCGGGGAGCCCGCTGTAGGACAGATACACCCTGTCCGGATGCCTGGCGCTGGTCGCCACGGCGAGCAACTGCGCCCCGTTCAGCCCCGTCTGCCGCCAGCTTGCCCCGCCGTCTTCGGAGACCCAGAGCGATCGGCCGGCCACGCCGTAGATGACCAAGGGAGCGCCCTCGCCGGGAAGGCCGGCCGAGACGCTGCTGAAGGAACTCACGCCCTCGGGGGCGGGGCCGGTCCGCCACTCGCCACCCTGCCGGAGAGTCACCGTACGCGTCCCGATCACGTAAATGGTGCGGTCCTCGACGGGCGATTCGGGATCCACCCAGATCTGGTTAGCGCCGCCGGGCAACGCCTCGACGCGGTTCCAGGTGACGCCCCAGTCCCGCGAGATCTGGAGCGCGCCGTCCATGGCCGAGTACAAGGTGCGCGAATCGGCAGGATCCACTGCGAACGCCGTCATGCGCGGGGCCGGGCGGCCGGATGCGTAGATAGTCACACTGGCGTGATCGTCCGGCATCAGGACGCCGGTAATGGTGGCCGGATCAGGGAACACAAGCGACCAGGTAGCGCCCGCGTCGATCGAGCGCCACAGGCCGATTCCGTAGACGTAGATGGTCTCCGGCTCGACGGGGTCAAAGACGAAGAAACGTGTGGTCCCGCGCAGGTTGAACATGCGCCAGGAATCACCGCCGTCGTGCGAAATGTAGGAGCCCGTCATGTCGCAAGCCACCAGCACGCGGCGCGGGTCGTGCGGGCTGATGGTGGGCAGGAACTGGGCGCCGCCCCCGCCCGGACCCAGGATCCGCCAGGCATCCTGCCGTGGCGCTCCCTGTCCTGCCAGAAAAACGATCGCGGCCGGCGCCGCGAGCAAGGTTGCTATCAGTGCGCGCATCAAGCGAATGGTATCGCGTCGGCCGGGGTTCGTGCTATCTTGCTGCCATGAAGCTGACGCGACGCAGTCTGTTGGTTTCCGCAGCCGCGGGACTGGGGGTGCAAGGGCAGGCCGAGCCGTCCCGCGGGCGCATCCGCCTGGCCGTTTCCACGTACTCCTACTGGCACTTTCGCGGTGAACGGTATCCCATCGAGAAGGTCATCGAACAGGCGGCGCGCATCGGTTTCGACGGCGTGGAGATCCTGCATCGGCAGATGCGCGACGAATCACCTGCCTACGTGAACGAGATCAAACGCCTGGCATTCCGCAACTCGCTGACCCTGGTGATGCTTTCCATTCACCAGAACTTCGTTTCCCCCAAGGAGGAGGAGCGTCGCAAGGCAATCGAGCACACCGTACGTTGCATCGAGCTGGCGGCCCGGTTAGCCATCCCTTGCATCCGGATCAACTCGGGACGCTGGGGCACTATTAAGTCCTTCGACGAGCTGATGAAGGTGCGCGGGATGGAGCCGCCGCTGCCCGGCTACACCGATGAGGACGCTTTCAACTGGTGCATCCAGTGCATCCAAGCGTGCCTGCCGGCGGCGGAGAAATTCGGCGTGATGCTCGCCCTGGAGAATCACTGGGGTCTGACGACGGAGCCCGACAACCTGCTCCGCATTTACCGCTCGATCCGCTCGCCGTGGTTCGGCATCAACCTGGATACGGGCAACTTTCCTGGCGATCCCTACGAGGGCATCCAGAAGCTGGCGCCTCATGCGGTCATCGTGCAAGCGAAGGCGTATCCCGGCGGCGGCGAGTGGTACACGCTGGAGCTGGACTACAAGCGCATCGCCGCGATTCTTCGCAAGGCCGGTTTTTCAGGCTGGGTCTCGTTGGAGATGGAGGGCAAGGAGTCGCCCGAGACGGCGGTGCCCAAGAGCTTCGCCATTTTGAAGGCCGCGTTCGCTTGAGGGGAAGCCTAGCCCTCGTCAGGCGCGGCTTCGGCCGCTTCGCGGATGAGTTCGGCGGTGCGGTGCGCCTGATAGTCGCGCTCCAGCGCAGCGGCCAGCGCCTCCAGTTCGCCGCGCGTTGCCCTTCCCGGTCGCAGGGCCTCGTAAATTCGCAGGATTTCCTCCTCGGGCACGCGCGTCAGTTCCGCCGCGCGCTCGAGATTCTCTGCCAGTTGACGCCGGCCTGCGGTGCGCGCAATTTCCGCTTGCATGCGAAGCGCTTCGGCGGTCACGCGCAGGTCTTCCATGCCTGCGCGGCCTTCCAGCAAGGCGTCCAGCGTCAGCTCCTGGAAGGGCAGCCCGGAAGGTGTTCGCAGCTTGGCGGGTTGCTTTTCGGCCAGCGGATACAAAGGTGTCTCACTCATCCCAGCTCATCTCCTCAGGGGCGCACTCCGGCTGCGCCTGCTCGGTCTCGCGCCGGTGAAGGATGGTAGTCTGCACGATGTATTTCAGCCGCGCCATGTTGTCAATGCTGACGGGCGCGGGCGTGACTGGCTCGCCCTTGGCGTAGCGGGCGGCGTTGCG
>JBMFPL010000047.1:0-13790 GCA_049969115.1 Bryobacteraceae bacterium
CAGCGAGAGCGCGCGAACCCGGGACCGCCGCTTGAAGAAATTTCGCTTCGTCGCCGGGGATCTTTGCGGCGTCCAGCGCGCGCTGTTCCCCCTGACCGCCCGGCAGGTCAAGGGCTTCAACAAGATCCTGCGCGCCCGCTCGCTCCTGATGTGGTTGACCGAGGAAGCAGCAGTGCTGGCCGCACGGCGCGAGCTGGAATTGCCCGCGTTCAGCCCGCTCCAGAATGCGGGCGGCCGGTTCTTGCGCCTGGCGGCGCTCGAGTACGATCTCCGCCACACCGAGCGGGATCCGCTGGGCATGCTGCGCGTTTGCGATGGCGACCTCGGCCCCGAGGCAGTGCACGTTGACCGCGCGCGGGGGTCACCAGGCGGGGCGAGAACGCCCCCCGAGCCAACATCCATGTGCACGTGGAGCGCCTGGTCTGCCGGGCCGATGGCACGGCGCCGGCAAGCTGCGAGATCAGGATCGCGCTGCACGACGAACTGGCCCGGATCCCGGCCTGCGGGCTGAAGCCCATGGACGGAAACTTCCTCGTTCAATCTTGCAATTGCTTTTTCTGGCGACGCGATGGGGAAGGGTTCGAGCACTTTGCTTTGCCCGCGGCGAGCAACTGGGTGCCTGAGAGTTTCCCCGATGGAGCGATCCCGCTGCGCATCGGCCGGTTCTCCCACTTCGAATCCCTCTCGGTGGACGGGTTGCGCAGCGGCTGGAATCAGCAGAGGGAGCGGCCAATCGGAGGCATGGGGAGCTCTCGCTCGCTGTGCGTGCTAGATGACGGGCGGTTGGCGCCCTTCGGTTGGGTCTTGCTCGATCCGGTCTGAGAGGCGAACTATGGCGCTGGTGCAGATCAGCTTTCTGGGCAAGGTTGCGCAGGGTCAGGACGGCTACGTGCGCACGCGTTACGGCTTCCCGGATAGCGACCCGGTGGAGGCAGCCTTCTTCGGTTTCGCCCTGGCCGACCGCATCTGGCCCGCGCGCCTGGCCGTCCTCGGCACGACGGGTAGCATGTGGCATACCCTGCTGGAGCTCGCCTCGGCCTGCGGGCGCGAAGACGCCATCTTCCGGGCGCTGGAAGACGGCTGCCGGCAGGATTCGACCACCCAGGACGATCTCGAACGAGCCGCCCAGATGCTCGGCGAAAAGCTCGGCCTCGAGGTGCGGCTTGTCCTCATCCCCTACGGGCGAACGGCGGAGGAACAGCTCGAGACTCTGGCCAGGATCGCCGACCAGGTGGACGAAGGCGACGAGGTGGCGCTCGATGTGACGCACGGCTTGCGCCACCTGCCCATGCTCGCTCTGCTGAGCGCCCTGCTGCTGCGCTCGATCCGGGGAGCCACTATCCGGGGAGTCTACTACGGCGCTTTCGACATGAGAGAGAGCGGGGTGGCGCCGGTGCTGGATTTGAAAGGATTGCTGGCGATCGGGACATGGGCGCAGGCGGTGGCGCGGTTCGAGGCTGACGGGGATTACGGCGCGCTGGCGCACGATCTGAGCCAGGCCGGGTTGCCCGCGGATGCCGTGAAGGCCTTGCAGCGCGCTTCCTTCTACGAGCAGGTTTGCCGTTTCGAGCGCGCCGTCAGCCAGCTCAAACGTGCGCGCAGCGCGCTCGAGACGGGTTTGCGAGGCCCGGCCGCCCTTTTTCTGGACAAATTGCAGCGCGAGCTGGACCGCGTCCGTGCCGTCAAGCTGGCCCAGCGGCAGTACAGCCTGGCGCGCAGCGCCTGGGAACGCGGCGATTTGTTGCGCGCCGTTACGTTGTTGAAAGAAGCCGTCATCACCGCAGTGGGTGATGCCTGGCTTCCTTCCGGGGACGTGAAACGACGGCGCGCCGTGGCCGCCGCCATCGTGAAAGGCCAAATAGGGCACAGAAGCATTCAGGAGCCGTTCCGCCGGCTGAGACAGTTGAGGAACGTGATCGTGCACGCGGGGCCGGAGCCACGCGATCCCGAGGTCAAGAAGTGGCTCGAAGACCCGCAGAGCTTGCGCGAGGGAGTCCAGGAGATCTTCGAGGCCATTGAGCCCATCGTTTTCGAGGACTCCGTGGCGCCGTCTGCTCCCCGCCCCTGACGCGGGCCGCCAGGGCGGCGCTGCGCGAGCTCCCGTTAGACTGGTGCATATGGGGACTGCTTCGCGGCGGCGCACGACGGTGGTGGATGTGGGAGGGGTGAAAATCGGAGCCCCGCATCCCATCGTCGTGCAGTCCATGACCAACACGGACACGGCGGACGTAGAGGCCACCGTGCGCCAGGCAGCCGAACTGGCGCGCGCCGGTTCCGAGCTGGTCCGCATCACGGTGAACAACGAAGCGGCCGCGCAGGCCGTGCCGCGCATCGCTGAGGGGCTCGAGAAGGCAGGCGTGCGCGTGCCGTTGGTGGGCGATTTTCATTACAGCGGCCACATCCTGCTCAAGCGCTACCCCGCGTGCGCCCGGGCGCTGGCCAAGTACCGCATTAACCCCGGCAACGTCAACATCGGAAGGCGCTCCGACGACAACTTCCGGGCGATCATCGAAACCGCGATCCAGTACGGCAAGCCGGTGCGCATCGGCGTGAACTGGGGATCCCTCGATCAGGCGTTGCTAGCGCGCCTGATGGACGAGAACGCGCGGCGGCCGCAGCCGCGCTCGGCCCGCGAGGTAATGCGCGAAGCCATGGTGGCCAGCGCGCTGGAGTCGGCCGAGGCCGCCGAGCACTACGGCCTCCCGCACGACCGGATCGTGCTGAGCGCCAAGGTGAGCGCCGCGCAGGATCTGATCGCCATCAACCGTGAGCTGGCGGCGCGCTGCGATTACCCGTTGCACCTGGGTTTGACGGAAGCAGGAATGGGCCCGCGGGCCATCGTCGCGAGCGCCGCGGCCATGGCCGTGCTGCTAGAAGAGGGGATCGGCGATACGATCCGCGTCTCGGTGACCCCGACGCCCGGTGGGGATCGCGCCGAAGAAGTAAGGATCTGCCAGTACATCCTCCAGGCCCTCGAGCTGCGCAGCTTCGCGCCACAAATCGCCGCCTGCCCCGGTTGCGGGCGGACCGCCAGCGCGCGTTTTCAGGAGATGGCTGCCGAGGTCGAACGCTACGTGGCGCAAAGGATGCCCGAGTGGCGCCAAAAATATCCTGGCGTAGAGAACCTGAAGGTGGCGGTCATGGGTTGCGTGGTCAACGGCCCGGGCGAATCGCGCCACGCCGATGTCGGCATCTCGCTTCCCGGCGACATGGAAGAGCCGCGCGCGCCGGTGTTCGTGGACGGCCGTCGCGTGGCCACGCTGGAGGGTGAGGCGATGACTGCCGAGTTTTTGCGCATCCTGGAAGACTACGTGGCCAGGCGATTCCGAGGTTGCTGAAGGGTCGCTTGGGCGACCGCCCGAGCCGAGCCCGTGGCCACGCTTGTTGATGCCATCGCAGCCAGCGGCCGCGGGTGCGGAGTTGCCGGGGCAGGCGTGCTTCTCTATACTTGGTAGAAATCGCGATGTCGAAGCGCGCGGGCGCAGTGCACGATGGCGGCTGCCGGCCGCCGTCGCCGGCACGGGTCCAAGCCGGGAGCGCGCCCCGCGGAGCACCATGATATCGGTTTGAAGGAATTGCGAGCAGTGAGCATCAGCCAACTAGCTAGATCCATATCCGAATCGGTCACCCTGAAGCTGAACGAAACGGCCGCCCTGCTGCGCGAGAAGGGCGAGCCGGTGATCCACCTGGGAGGCGGCGAGCCCAAGAGCCGCGCTCCCATTGATGCCATCGTGAGCTGCGCGGCGATGTTGAACACGGGCGAAGTGCGCTATACCCCGCCCGACGGCATCCCGGCGCTCAAAAAGGCCATCATCCGGTACACCGAGGAGTACTACCGCAAACTGGTGTCGCCGGACAACGTGATCGCCTCCAACGGGGCCAAGCAGGCCATCATGGTGGCGCTTTACGCCATCCTGGAGCCCAAGGACGAGGTCGTGTTCCCGGCCCCTTACTGGGTGAGCTACCCGGAGATGGTCAAGCTGGCCGGCGGCATGCCGGTGCCGGTGACCCCTGAAGACGGCTCGTTCCACCCCACCATCGAGGAGATTGCCGAAGCGGTGGGGCCCTACACCAAAGCCATCATCATCAACAGCCCGAACAACCCCTCGGGCGTCATGTACTCGCGCGATTTCGTCGCCGAGGTCATCCAGTTCTGCGAAAAGAAGAACCTGTGGCTGATCATGGACGACACCTACAACCGGCTGGTGTTCGACGGCAAGACGCCGGTGAACTGCTACGAGTTCGTCACTGAGCCGCTCGATAGATCCAAGCTCATCCTGATCAACTGCGTCTCCAAGATGTACGCCATGACCGGGTTCCGCATCGGCTGGGCGGTGGGTAACCGAGAGCTGATCCGGGCCATGACCAACATCCAATCGCAGCAGACTTCCGGCCCGTCGGCGCCCGCCCAGTGGGCCGCGGTGGGCGCTCTCAACGGCGTGCAGTCCAGTATCGAGAGCCTGCGCATGACCCTGGAGAACAACCGCAACGTCATGATCGAGCGCCTGCGCGCCATCGAAGGCGTGAAGGTAGTCAAGCCCGACGGGACCTTCTACTGCTTCCCCGATTTCAGCGCCTACATGCGCGACTCCAACAAGCTGGCGGCGCTGTTGCTGGAAAAAGTGCGCGTGGTCACCGTGCCCGGCAAGGAGTTCGGCATGGAGGGTCACCTGCGCCTGAGCTTCTGTGGCACGGTCAAAGAAATCACCGAGGGTATCGAGCGCATCCAATGGGCGCTAGACCCCAGCTCTCCCAACGAGCTGTATCTGGGCACGCGCAAGCTGGTGAGGGACTGGCTATGAGGCTTTACCTGGATCTTTACTCGCCCGCCGCCCCGCAGGCGGCGGAGAACGCCAGCCAGTACGGGCTGGAAAACCACGGCCTCACCAACCTGCGGCGCGTGTACTGGAATCTGCCCACGGCCGCCCTTTATGAAGAGGCCGTCTTCCGCTCGGAAGGCATCATCGCCCACATGGGGCCTTTGGTGGTCTCCACCGGCAAGCACACGGCCCGCGCCGCAGCCGACAAGTTCATCGTGCGCGAGCAGACCACCGAAGACCGGATCTGGTGGGGACAATACAACCGGCCTTTCAATCCCGAAAGCTTCAGCGCCCTGATGGCCCGCCTGGCCGGTTACCTTCAGGGCCGCGATGTGTTCGTACAGGACTGCTACGTGGGCAACGATCCCGACTACCGCATGCCCATCCGCATCATCAGCCAGTACGCCTGGCACAGCCTGTTCGCGCGCATCATGTTCATGCGGCTGCGCACACAGGAGCAGATGAAGAAGCACGTGCCCGAGTTCACCGTCATCGCGGCCCCGGGCTTCAAGGCTTCACCCATCATTGACACCACGCGCACCGATACGTTCATCGTCATCAACTTCGCCCAGCGGCTGGCTATCATCGGCGGCACCGCCTACGGCGGCGAGATCAAGAAGACCATCTTCACGGTGCTCAACTTTCTGCTGCCGCTGGAGGGCGTGCTGCCCATGCATTGCTCGGCCAACGTGGGGGACCAGGGCGACGTGGCCATTTTCTTCGGGCTTTCCGGCACCGGCAAGACCTCGCTTTCCGCCGATCCCAAACGCCACCTCATCGGCGATGACGAGCACGGCTGGACGGAAAACGGCATCTTCAATTTCGAAGACGGCTGCTACGCCAAGGTCATCCGGCTCTCGCCCGAAGCCGAGCCCCAGATTTACGCCACTACCCGCCGGTTCGGGACCATCCTGGAAAACGTCGTCTACGACCCGCTCACCCGTCGTCTCGATCTCAATGACGATCGCATCACCGAGAACACCCGCGGCGCCTACCCGCTGGAGTACATCGAGAACTACTGGCCTCCCAAGATGGCCGGCCACCCGCGCAACGTGATCTTCCTGACCTGCGACGCCACCGGAGTGATGCCCCCCATCGCGCGGCTCACGCCAGACCAGGCCATTTACCACTTCATCTCGGGCTACACCAGCAAGATCGCAGGCACCGAAATCGGCCTGGGCATCGAGCCCGAGCTGACCTTCTCAACCTGTTTCGGCGGTCCCTTCATGGTCCACCACCCTTACGTGTACGCCGAGATGCTTAAGGCCAAAATCATCAAGCACGGGGCGCGCGTGTGGCTGGTGAACACTGGTTGGACGGGCGGGCCCTTCGGCGTAGGCAAGCGCATCTCCATCCAGCACACACGCACGCTGCTCAATGATGCCCTGAACGGTAAGCTGGACGAGGTGGAGTATTACCAGGATCCGGTGTTCGGGTTCGAGGTCCCCAAGGCTTGTCCCGGCGTGCCCAGCGACCTGCTCAACCCGGTCAACACCTGGGGCAACCGCGAGGAGTACTACCGAAAGTACGACGCGCTGGCCGCCCGCTTCATCGAAAATTTCAAGCTCATGATGGACGGCTGCCCGCCGCACATCGTGCAGTTCGGCCCGCGCCGCATTGACCCGGTAGCCCTGGCCCGCCGGGGCAACTGAACGGCAGCAATCCTATAGCCGGATGCTGCGTTCCACCGTGATCGTGCGGGGGCGTGGCCGCTGCTCGCGCTCGCGGGCGGGCGCCCGCTCGAGCGTGACGTTGAGCGTCATTTCCTGCCGGTTCCTGACCACGGTGATGGGAACCGTGCCCTTGGAGCGGCGCTCGCGCAGCTTGCTGGCCACATCCGCCGGCGTGCGGACCAGCTCGCCGTCCACCTTCGTGATCACGTCGCCCGCTTTCAGCCCGGCTTTCTCGGCCGGCGTGCCCTTGAGCACCGAGCGCACCAGCACGCCTTCCTTGACGCCGAAGAATTCCGCCAGCTGATCGGTGAGCGATTCGGCCTCGACGCCGAGCAGCGTGCTGCGCCACGAGATGCGGGCACGCGGGCCTTCGGCCCGCATCTCGCGCCTCATCCGCTCCAGTTCGGTGCGCAGGCGCTCCATGTTGGCGCGGAACTCCGGCCCCAGCGGCCACTCGTTGGCGCGACGGCGCTCCAGCGTGGCCGTGACGGTTTGAGTGGTGCCGTTACGGCTGATGAGCAGGGTGACGCGACGGCCGGGCGGCGTCTCGCGCACCATGCGCACGAACTGCTGCGTGCCTTCCACGCGCTGCCCGTTGTACTCCAGCACAACGTCACCAGGCTTCAACCCCGCCTTTTCCGCCGGGCTTCCGGGCTCCACGCGCGTGATCTCGACGCCGCGCTCTTCGGAAAGCTTCAGCGCTTTGGCCCGCTCGGCGTCAATTTCCGCCACCCCGATGCCCAGGTAACTGCGCGTGAGCGCAGGCGGTTCGGGCGGCTCGGGTGGCAAGGGCGGCGCAGGCGGCGCCAGCACGATCAGCTCTTCGATTTCTTTTTCGACCGCGGGCTGGGCGAGAGCGAGAGCGCCCGCCAGCACGGAAGTCAGTGCGATGGCAAGAGCCTTCATGGACAAACCCTCCTCCGGCAGTTCAGGGCTGGCCGCTGGTGCGGCCTTTCCGCTGATCTGCCTTCCTCAGGTAAACCGAGCCCTCCGAAGCAGCCAGCCGAAGTACGGCGCCTCCGCCGTTGAGCGCTCCGCGGGCCTCGATGCCTCCGGGCCGGCGGCGCGCCTGGATTTCGGCAAAGTCGGAGACGACGGCAGCCCGTTCCGCTCCAGAGGTCGCTTCGACGGTCACCGCTATATTGGACGGAATGAAGACGGTAATGTCACCTGCCGCGGAGCGCAACTCGGAGTCGCGGAAGTCCGCCGCGGCGCGCCAGGCGGCCACGATGTCGCCCAGGCCCGTGAGGGCGTGGACGGGGCCCGCGACTTCCTCCAGGTGAATCTTTCCCGAGCCTGAGTTGACGCGCACCCCGCGCGCCGCGCGAACGCGAATCACCCCCGCTGCGGTTTCGGCCACCACCGGGCCTTGCGCTTGCGCGATCTCGATGGCCCCACCCGCTGTGGCCGCCGACAGCGAGCCGGCCCTCTCGACGCGGATGTTCCCGCCGCCGGACCTCACCCGCAACGGCCCGCTGGCATCGCGGATGGTGACTTCCCCGCCACCCGTGATCAATTCGGCCGTGCCTTGGACGCCGTCCGCCACGATCGCGCCCCCGCCGGACACACAACGCACCCGGCCACGGATCCGGCTCAAGGTGACCTTGCCGCCACCGGTGCGCAGCTCGAGCGGGCCCTCGAGGTCCTCGATCGCCACCGGCCCGCCGCCGTTCTCGACTCGCAGGGCCGCCTTCAATCGCGCCGCCGCCACGCCTCCCGCCCGGCAAACCAGCCGGACCTCCCGCCATTCTTGAGGGACATCCAGGCGCAGCGAAGGCGAAACCCCGGCGGGCGCGCGGACCGCGATTTCTAGCCACTCTCCGCGCCGTTCGGTCTCGACCCTTACGGCCTCCAGCAGCTCGCGCGCACCGGCTTCCCCTGGCGCGCGCACGCGCTTGTGCAACTGGTAGCGCAGTTCAGCCAGATTCTCGCCGCGTATGTGGAGATCGCCCGTGGTCAGGACACGCAGGCGCATTGCCCCGTCCGGGTTGCAGCGCCCGGTATCGCTCTGGACCCAGAAAGCGCCGTCGCGCCGGATCACACCGGTCTCCTGGGCCAGCGCAACGCCCAGCCCGAGCAGGGCCGTCCACAACGCGACTGCACGCATCAGAAGGTCCCCAGCGAAGCGTTGAGTTCCTCGAGCGCCTGGCGGCAGCGCAACCGCACGTAGTCGTTGTTTTCGCGATGAATCACTTGCTGAAGAACCCCAACCAGCTCGTTGCGCCGCCGCTGCTCGATCAGCAGGTCAATGGCCTGGATTCGCACGCCCGGGTTCTCGTCGGAAAGCAGCACGCGGGCCAGCGTGTCCCGTACTTCGGCCTCTGTCGCAAGAGGCTTCAGGGCATCGAGAGCTTTCATGCGCACCCCGGCGTTGGGATCGCGTTGGACGGCCTCCAGCAGGGCTCGGCGCACCGGTTCCTGTCGGGCGCGCGTGCGCAGCAGCTCCAGCGAATCCAGCCGCAAGCCCGGGTCGGCGGCCTCGCGCGCGGCTGCGAGCAACCAGCGTTGGATGGGTTCCTCGTCCACGCGCCCTCGAAGTACGAACTGTCTCCTTTCCTCCAGCCCGATGCGGACCCGGCCGTCGCTTTCCGGCTCGATGAAACGCACGCGGGCCGCGGCGAGTTCCGGTACAGCGGCTGTCGTCGTCGCCGGGCTCGCTGTCCACCGTGCGGTGAGGAATCCCAGCCCCACCAGCGCGGCTGCGGCAGCGACACGCGCGACCCACGCCGGCCACAGCCAGCTCATCAGGCCCACCCGCCTGCGGCTCTCATTGGCTTCCAGGCGGGTGAACAGCTCACGACGGCACCCGGCGAGCAGCCCGGGCGGCGGCTCTTCGCGGGAACCATCGAGCAGGGTATGCAACACCCGCGCTTTCTCGTACTTTTCGCGGCAGGTCGCGCAGGAGGCAAGGTGCTGCTCGAGAAGCTCCTCCTGCTCGCCCTCCAGCTCGCCGTAAAGGTAGAGCTCAAGCAGTCCAACGGCAGCCTCACAGTTCATCGTCCCCTCCTCGTAAAGCCACCAGCGCTCTCATAGCAGATCTCCCAGGGCCGCCCGCAGCTTCTGCGTGGCGCGGAAAAGGCAGGTCTTGGCGGCCTCCTCGCTGGAGCCAGTGATTTCCCCGATGGTCCTGAGCCGAAGCCCGTGGTAATGGCGCAGCTCGAAGACCAGGCGCTCGCGCGGCGTCAGCCCGTCCAACGCTTCCCGGATACGCTCGGCCACCACGCGGTTCATGAGCACCCGCTCCGGGTCGGCTTCGGGCCTGTGCCCGGCGAAGTTGTCCAGCGGATCGCGCAGGCCATCGGCAGGCTGGCTTGCGACGGGCTCTTCACGGCGCACCTTCCGTTTCCTCAGATAATCGAGGCAAACGTTGGAGGCAATGCGGTAAAGCCAGGTCTGGAAGCAGGAGCCCGCGCGAAAGGACGAAAGCTTCCGCCACGCGCGCAGAAAGGTTTCCTGGTAGACCTCCTGTGCGTCCTCGACCGATCGCAGCATGCTCCACGCCAGCCTGAGTACACTCCGGTCGTAGGCCCGGACCAGCCGTTCGAAAGCATGCCGGTCGCCGCGCTGGGCGGCGCCCACCAGAGCTGCTTCTTCGAGTTCCGGGCCGCGGGCCGGTGCGGCTGGCACTGGCTCGGGCTCCCGCGTCACCCAATAATATGAACGATCCTCGCCGGCGAAGGTGACGCCGGCTGATCAGCAGATGCGCCGAGGGTGCTACAATCGCTGGATTAAATGCCGGATTTCATTGTGGTAGGCGCAGGCATCGCCGGCCTGCGCGCGGCGATCGAGCTGGCGCCAGCCGGACAGGTCCTGGTCATCGCCAAAGAGAGCCTGCGCGAGTCTTCCTCCGAGTATGCCCAAGGCGGCATTGCCGCTGCGCTGGGCGAGGACGATTCCGTCGAGCTCCATGCCCAGGACACGCTGGCCGCAGGGGACGGATTGTGCGAACCCGAAGCGGTGCGGCTGCTGGTCCGGTCGGCCCCCGCGGCCATCTCCGAGCTGATCGAGTGGGGCGCCCAGTTCGATCGGGAAGACTCGCGGCTGGCGTTGGGGCGCGAGGGTGCGCACAGCCGCCGCCGCATTCTCCACGCGCAGGGCGACTCCACGGGCAGCGAAATCGCGCGGACGCTTTACCGCAAGGCCTCGTCGCTGCCCACCGTACACTTTCAGAGCTTTTCCGCGGTGACCGACTTGCTTGTCGCGGACGGCGAAGTGGCGGGCGTCGTAATTTGCGACGCCGCTAGCCGCCGTTCGGTGCCCATCTATGCCCGGGCTGTGCTTCTGGCCACCGGAGGCTTGGGTAGGGTCTTCCGCGTCACCACCAACCCAGACGTGGCCACCGGGGATGGGATCGCCGCCGCCTACCGCGCGGGTGCGGAACTGAGCGATCTGGAATTCGTGCAGTTCCACCCCACCGCGCTCCACTTGGAAGGCGCTCCGCCGTTCCTGCTTTCCGAAGCCCTGCGCGGCGAGGGGGCGACGCTGATCAACCGGGAAGGCGAGCGCTTCATGGCGCGATACCATCCGCTGGGTGACTTGGCGCCGCGCGATGTCGTCTCCCGCGCCATCGTTGCCGAAATGGAGCGCACCGGAACCGGGCACGTGTGGCTGGACATGAGGCCGCTCGGCGAGGAGCTGCTGCGTCGCCGCTTCCCGCGCATTTACCAGACCTGCCGCAACTACGGAATGGATCCCGCCCGCGATCCGGTTCCCGTGCACCCGGCCGCGCATTACGCCATGGGCGGGGTGCGCACGGATCTGGACGGTCGCACCTCGCTGCCTCGCTTGTTCGCGGCGGGCGAAGTGGCTGCCACTTGGGTCCACGGCGCCAACCGGCTGGCTTCCAACTCGCTACTGGAGGCTCTGGTGTTTGGCGCGCGGGCCGGACGTGCCATGCGCGATTGGGCGGGCGCAGAAATCCCGCGCCGGAGCGAACCCGCCCGCGTTACGTTTCCATCCCTGACCGCCGAGCAATTGCGTGCAGTCGCTTGGGAGCATTGCGGCATTGTCCGCCACGGCGAGCGACTGGCACGCGCCTGTGAGATTCTGGAAGAGGCGCCCCTGCTTCGGGCGGCGGACCCCGGCAGGGAGCTTTTCGAGATTCGCAATATGCATACCGTGGTCTGGCTGATCGCGCGCTGCGCCCTTGCCCGGAGAGAGAGTCGCGGCGCCCATTACCGGACGGATTTTCCGCACAAAGATCCCCGGTTCCAGAAGCATTCCACGGTAAGGAAGCATCATGACGTGGAGTTCGTCTGAGGGCGGGCACACGGCGAGGCTGTACATCGCCCTCCCCCTGTTCTGCCTGTGGCTGGCTGGCACGTCGATCCATGCGGCCAGCCCCTGGACCGCGTTGTGGGCCACGCCGGCCATCCTGATCGCCGCCATGCTGATCGCCTGGGCGGCCGAGTCTGCTCAGTTTTTCATCGCACAGGGCTTCGCGCTGGCCGTCCTGGCCTGGCTGCAAACGCTGCCGGAGTTCGCGGTGGAATTCGTGCTGGCCTGGAAACAGCAGGTCCAGTTACTCATGGCCAACCTGACGGGTGCCTTGCGGTTGCTGACCGGGCTGGCGTGGCCGGGGATTTACTTCATCGCCGCCATCGGATACCGCCGCCGGTCCGGGCGCCCTCTGCGCCGCATCCGGCTGGAGGATGAGCACTGCGTGGAAGTGGTCGGCCTGCTGGCGCCGCTCGTTTACATGTTCTGGGTCTGGGCCAAGGGTTCGTTGCATCTGCTCGACGCCGCGGTGCTCATCGGGATTTACATCGCCTACTTGTGGATCCTGCGCCGGATGCCGCCGCAGGAAGCCGAGAAAGTGGAGGATCTGGACTGGATACCGCGCTCCATCGTGCGGGCCCGGCGTCCGGTGCGCAACGCGCTCATCGTGGGTTTCTTCGTGGGGGGCGGGCTGCTGATTTACCTGAGCGCCGAGCCATTCCTGGCCAGCCTGCTGGCTATCGCCACCCTGCTGGGTGTGCCGTATTTCGTCTTTGTGCAGTGGGTGGCGCCATTCATCTCCGAATTCCCGGAGAAGGTCTCCGCCTTTTACTGGGCGCAGACGGTGGAGCGTGCTCCGATCGGGTTGATGAACATGGTTTCCAGCAACATCAACCAGTGGACCCTGCTGGCCGCCATGCTCCCGATCGTTTACTCCGTCAGTCGCGGCGCTCCCTCCGCCATTGCTTTCGACCAACAGCAGAGCCTGGAGCTGCTCATGACACTGGGACAATCCCTGGTGGGAATGTTCTTCCTGATCAACATGGAACTGGCGTGGTGGGAAGCGAGCGCGCTTTTCGTGCTTTGGTTCACGCAGTTCCTCTTTTCGCCGTTCCCGCCCGGGGAGTCTGTCTTCGGTTACATCGCGGGGCACATCCACTGGTGGGTGACCCTCGCCTACCTGGGCTGGTCGGCTCTGGCCTTTGTCCGCATGTTGATGGGCAAGCGGCAACCCCACGCCTTCCGGCTGTTCGTGCGCATGTGGCGGATGCACGTGCTCGGGCGTCCTGGGGTACCCGCTTACCACCGTGATTGAATGGCAGGGGGATCCTGCGAGGAACAGGCCGGCATGACAACGGGTATCAGTGAAGGCAATTCTGCGCGGGCCGGGGTGCTCTGGGCGCTGGTGGGCGGCGTGCACAGGGGCGTGCTCGGCGGGCTGGCGATGATGGGTTGGTTTCTGCTGGCCTCGAGCCTGCTGAGGCACCCTGCATGGACGGTGCCCAATCTGCTGTCCACCCTGCTCGATCGAGAACTCGTTCTGCGCCGCGGCTTCGGGTGGCCCTCGGTGGTCGGGCTGGCGCTGGTTGTTCTTCTGGGGGGCCTGGCAGGGGGCGCCTTCGGCCTGTTGACCAAGCCTGTACAGAGCCGGAGAAGAGTGCTGTTGCTCGGCATCCTGGTGGGGCTGGCCAGTTACTATGTAACGAACACCTTCCTGTACCGGCGTTTTGGCGCGGTGGCTTGGATCTATGCGTCGCCCAGAGTCCTGCTGGTAGCCCACCTGCTATTTGGTGCCATGCTCGGGTGGCCTCCCGTGGAACCCCGCACTGCGGCGCTAGGGCCACCGGCCGGAAAAACCTGACGGAGCTTTCGGCTAGAATGAGTATTCGGATCGCAAGTGTGCCGCGGATGTGGAAACGGTGGCTGTGAGCGGAACGTCCAACAGAGAGCATACGGGGAGGCTTGCTGGCGGGGGGTGCGGGCATCCCGGAGTGCAGCGCCGGGCCGCTCATGAGAGCCGGGTTGTATAATCTCGAGGAGAGCTGGTTGGCTTGGATAAGGGCGAGCGAGGCTGCGCGGG
>JBMFPL010000048.1:0-13769 GCA_049969115.1 Bryobacteraceae bacterium
GTCGAGGAAATCAGGCGCTTCGTGGACGCCGATACCCTGGGCTACCTCTCGCTGGAGGGGCTGCGCGAGGCTGTCGGCGACGTGCGCGGCGAATACTGCTACGCCTGCTACACCGGCCGCTATCCCACGGAGTTGGCGAACCTGGAAGAACTGATGGCGGAAACCAGGAGCCGGCGCTGACATGCCCGCGCGTGTGGCCGCTTCGGCGGAAAGCGTCCCCTACTCTCGCATCCGCGAGCTGGCCGAGCGGGCCATGCGCATGGACGGCGTCCTGAAACTTTACTTCGGCGAATCGAACATCCCCACGCCGGACTACATCAAGCAGGCGGCCTGGCGCGCCATGCAGGAGGGATACACCTACTACACGGAAAACGCCGGCCTACCCTCCTTGCGCGCGGCGCTGGCGCGCCACTACCGCCGCTTGCACGGCGTGGAGCTGGATCCGGAGCGCGAAATCGTCATCACCGCTTCGGGCGTGCAGGCGCTCAGCATCGCCATCCGGGCTGTGCTCGATCCCGGCGATGAAGCGCTGGTGCTGACGCCCGCCTGGCCCAACGGCGCGGCCAACGTGCTCCTGTCCCATGGCGTGCCGCGCGAGATCCCGCACCCGCTTTGCGGCGAGCGCTACACGGTGGACTGCGACGCGCTGCGGGCCGCGCTCACCCCGCGCACGCGTTTGCTGATTTACACCTCGCCTTCCAACCCCCTCGGGTGGGTGGCCAGGGTGGACGAGCAGGCCCGCTTGCTGGATTTCGCGCGCGAGCATGAACTTTGGCTGCTGGCCGACGAGGTTTACGAGCGGTTGTACTGGCGCGAGCCCGAACTGGGCGCGCCGGCACCTTCCATCCTGCGGCTGGCCACGCGCCAGGATGCCGTCATCGTCATCCAATCGTTCTCCAAAAGCTATTCGATGACCGGCTGGCGAGTGGGGTGGCTGGTGGCACGGGAAGATCTGGCTCGCAAGGCAGCCCAGCTCAACGAGTTCGTGGTTTCTCACGCGCCCAGCTTCGCGCAGAAGGCGGCCGAGGCGGCGCTCGAGCACGGCGAAGCCGAATTGCGGGCCATGCTGGCGCGGCTCAAAGAGAATCGTGACCTCGCCTTGTCCCGGCTCCGCGCGATGCCGCGGGTGAGTGTGGCG
Source organism: Bryobacteraceae bacterium (assembly GCA_049969115.1). Lineage (GTDB taxonomy): Bacteria > Acidobacteriota > Terriglobia > Bryobacterales > Bryobacteraceae > DTHT01. The sequence continues at coordinate 1,139 of JBMFPL010000048.1, forward strand.
GCGCCGGAGGGCGCTTTCTACCTGTTCCCGCGCATCGAAGGCGTGCAGGACTCCTTCCAGTTCTGCCTGGGGCTGCTGGAGCGCACCCGGGTCGGCCTGGCGCCCGGAGTGGCCTTCGGAACAGGCGGGGAGGGCGCGGTCCGGCTGTGCTTTGCGGCCGAGCGGGGCATCCTGGAAGAAGCCCTCGGGCGGCTCGAACAACACCTGGCGAACAGCTAAATAGCGGCCCGGGACGGGCTGGCTTCGTGTTATCATGCAGTTGGAGCGTATCCCGGGTCTGTCCGGACTCCAAAACTTGATCCAACACCAACGTTTTGGGGTTCCGACTCGTAGGTTTGCGCTGGTGAGCAAGCTCCGGCCCGGCGAGGGCGCGGGAGAAGCCTGAAGGCGCACGGGGGATCCCCACCCTGTCGAGTACGGGGTCAATGAGGGAGCCGGCGACTCACAAGGAGCGCTCCTTTTTCGTTTCCGGCGCTTCGGGTTCGACATGAACTTGCTTTTCCTGGGCGACATCGTGGCTTCCCCGGGCCGCCGGCTGGTCGCTGAACTGCTGCCGCAGATCGTTTCCGAGGAGGACATCCACCTTACCGTGGCCAATGCCGAGAACGCAGCCGGCGGTTTCGGCCTGACGCCCGCCATCGCCGACGAGCTGTTTTCCATGGGCCTGGATGTGCTCACCTCCGGCAACCACATTTGGGACAAAAAGGAGCTGATCGAATACCTCGATCGGGAACCGCGGCTGCTCCGGCCGGCCAATTACGCCCCGGGCCTGCCCGGCCGCGGCGTCTTCACGGGCGTGGCCCGCGATGGGTCGCCGTTCGCTGTGATCAACCTCCAGGGCCGCGCCTACATGCCCCTGACCGATTGTCCTTTCCGCAAGGCCCACGAGATCCTGGCCTCGCTGGATCCCGCTATCAGGATCCGCATCGTGGACTTCCACGCCGAGCTGACCAGCGAAAAGATGGCCATGGGCTGGTACCTCGACGGCCGGGTCTCGGCGGTCATCGGCACGCACACCCACGTGCCGACGGCCGACGAGCGGATCCTGCCGGGCGGCACCGCCTACCAGACCGACGCGGGAATGACCGGCCCCTACGATTCCATCATCGGCATGGATAAGGAAATTGCCCTGAGACGACTGCTGACTTCCACCCCAGTGCGCTTGGAGGCGGCGCGGGGTAAAGTAGAACTGCATGGGTTGATCGTGCGCGTGGACAGCAGCACCGGCAAAGCGCTCCAAGTGCGGCGCGTGTTCCGCGAACGGTCCTGAGACAGAGGCTGGCAGTGACGGTTACAGTTCTGGCGGCGCTCGCACCGGCATCGATCCTGGCGCTTTACGCCTTGCGGCAGCGCCGTGAACTGGCGCGACTGAGGGAGCAGGTGAGCAGGCTCGAGCGGCAGGCCGCAGTCCAGTTGCACATCGATCCCCTGACCGACCTCTCAAACCGCGTTGCCCTCGAGCAGTGGATGGAGCAGGAACAGCCCTGCGCAGGCCTGCTGGCGGTTTGCGACCTCGATAACTTCAAGGCGCTCAACGACCGCTACGGGCACTTGGTGGGCGACGAAGTCTTGCGCGACATCGGCCAGCTCATCCGGGGGTCGATTCGCCAGGAGGATCGCGCCTTCCGCTGGGGTGGAGACGAATTCGTGATCTGGTTCCGCACCGAGGACCGCGCGCTGGTGGAAGATCGGATGCGCACACTGGAACGCCGCCTCACCCATTTCTACGTCCGCAATCACGGCCCGGCTTCCGTTGGGCTGAGTTGGGCCGTGGCCCCGGTCGAGGCCGGTTGCGCGCCGCGCGAAAGCTTGCACGCGGCCGATCAGCGAATGCTGGAGATCAAGCGCCAGCGGCGGCTCACCGTGGCCGATGGCCCGGTGGCATGAAACGCCCCGAGTCGACCGGCCTTCACGGCTCCGGGTAAACCCAGACCTCGCCGTGTTCCAACTCCTGGTAGCGCACCCCCGACGCTCGCACCATCAAGGCGGCGCGGAACTGGCGCGGGTCCGCTGAGTTATCCGGGAAAAGGTCGTAGTGGCAGGGGATGGCCACTTTCGGCCGGATCCTCGCCGCCAGCCCCGCCGCTTCCCAATGGCTCAGGTTGGCAAAGCCCCCGTTGATGCACGTGATGAGAATGTCCGGCGCCTGGGGCGCGGCTTCCGCCACCAGCTCGTGCCAGGCCGTGTCCCCCGTCAGGTAGACGACGGGGCCCTCGCCGAAGCGGATGACGTATCCCAGATGGTTCAGGTCGCTGGCCTCGGTAGGCAGAGCGAACGTGGCGCGCAGGCGCAGCTCGCCGTGCTCCAGCGCGGCGCCCGCCCATAGCATGCGGATGCGGGAGTCCGGGACACCCTGCCGTCCGAAAACCTCGCAGCTCGGCGGCGGCCCGACGAACCACATCGCCTCCTTACGGCGCAGGCGGGCGATCGTTTCAGGGTCGGTATGATCGCGGTGATTGTGCGTGCAAGCGAAGACGTCCAGCTCCAGCTCTTCCGGTTCGATCAGCACGGGCGCGCGGCGGCTCAGATCGAGGGGGCGCTCCAGGCCCGCGCAACTGTCGGTGAGGTACAGGTCCACGCCCAGTGTGGTTCCCGAAGGCGATTTGAAGATGTAACCCATCTGCCCGAGCCACCAGATGGCCACGCGGCCGGGCGGAGTGCGGAAGGCGCGAATCTCCTCCATCAGAGAGAGCGGCATCGGTTTGCCCTCACATGATGGCCGCCGGGGGCGCCGGTTCGTCCGGGCGGCCCGCATGGGCCAGCGGAACGCGAATCATCAGCCAGGCCAGCCCCGTCAGCACCACCAGGCCGAGCACGAAAGAAGGCTCGGCAAACACCTTGGGCAAAGGATATTCCAAGAAGCGGAAGGTGGCCACCACCAGGCCCATCAGGGCTTCGCCTGCGATCAGGCCGGCAGCGGTCAGCACGCCCGCGTTCTCGACTCTGGCTTTCTGGGCCTCGTTGAGGCCGCGGCGATCGCGTAGCCGGTCGGTCATCCAGCGGACGATCCCGCCGACAAAAATGGCAAAAGTTGTTTCCAGCGGCAAATACATGCCCACGGCGAACAGCATGGGACTGCGAGCGCCCACCAGGATCAGCGTGAAGCCCATCAGCATCCCCACCACGATGAGCGGCCATGCCATTTGCCCACCCACGATGCCCTGCGCCAGCATGGCCATCAAACCGGCTTGCGGGGCGGGCAGGGCCTTGTCGCCGAATCCTACTCCGCCCGCGTTGATGTTGCCCACGTGCAGCACCAGCAGCGGGAAATAAAGCAGGAAGCTGGCGATGGCCACGCCCAGGAAATCGCCAATCTGCATGTAGCGTGGCGTGCCCCCGAGCAGGTGCCCCACTTTGAGGTCCTGCAACATCTCGCCCGCCACGGCCGATGAAACGCAGACCACGGTGGCCACGCCGAGCACCGCCGCCACACCGCTCGCTCCGGAAACCCCGATCGCCACCATCAGGAGGGCGGCGACGATCAGCGTGGACAGCGTCAGCCCCGAAATCGGGTTATTGGAAGAGCCGATCATGCCCACCAGGTTGCCGGACACGGCGGCGAAGAAAAATCCCAGCACGATCATCACCGCGGCCGCCAGAATGCCGCCCGCCACGCGACCCGAAAGGTAAGAGTAAAGGACGATCATGGCGAGGAAAGCCACGGCCAGGCCGGCGAAGGTGGTTCGCGCGCCCAGGTCCCGGTCCAGCCGGCTGCCAGTTTCCCCTTGCGCTCGTGCTTTTTTCAGGTCGGAGATGGCGCGGCTCATGCCCGCCGCCAGGTTCTTGCGCATGCGGAACAGCGTGAAGCCCGCGCCTACGAGCATTCCGCCTACCGCAATGGGGCGCACGATGAATCGCCATACCGCCGCGGCCAGGGCGGCCCAGGATTTCTCGCCTGCGCTTACAGGCAAGCTCTGGCTGAGCTGCGGCCCGAGGAAGTACATCAGCAGCGGAACCAGCAGGCCCCAGGCGAGCACGCCGCCGGAAAAGTTCAACGCCGCCAGGCGCGGTCCGATGATGTAGCCCACGCCGAGGTAGGCCGGGCTGATGGCGGGCGCGGAGAACGTGGTCACGCCGCCGGCGTCCAGCGACCGTGCGTCCGCCGTCGTTCCCAGCCTTACCAGGCTGCGTCCCAACTCGCCCACGCGGACCAGGAAATCCTTGCTCGCGGCGAACACCTGGATGACGCCCAGAAAATAGACCGCGGCCCCTACGCCCATGTTGTAGAAGAGCAGCCGAACCGCCTGCGCGCCGCGTTGGCCCGCCTTGTGAATTTCCGCTGCGGCCTGCGATTCGGGGAAGGGGAGTTCGGGATCACGCACCATCACGCGCCGCAGCAACACCACGAAGAGAATGCCCAGGGATGCGCCGACCAGCATGAGGATGCTGGATTTCCAATAGGCGTCGGCCGAATCGAACCGCTGCCAGGTTCCCGTGATCACGAACGCCGGGATGGTGAAGATCGCGCCCGCAGCCACCGATTCGCCGATGGAGCCCACCGTGCGCGCGATGTTCTCTTCCAGGATCGAGCCGCGCCTCAGCCGCAGTAGCGCCATCGAGATCACGGCCGCCGGGTACGTGGCCGCAATGGTCATGCCCGCGCGCAGACCCAGGTAGGCGTTGGCCGCGCCCAGAATCACGGTCATCAGGAGACCCAGCACGACCGCTCGCAGGGTGAACTCGCTCATCTGGACGCTTTCGGGGACGAAAGGCCGGAATTCGGTCTCCGCGGGAGCAGGGGTTTTGGTGGGTTCTGACATCGGCGTTATCTTAGCAAAAGGGCTTCGCGCTTCCGGCCTTGAGGGCGGGTTTTTAGCGACGGAGCAGGTCCTCGACCCAGGGAGGTGTAGCCTGGATCAGGCGGCCCAGCTCGGGTTGGGCGCGCTCCAGCGCCAGCTTCATTTCCCAGGCGATCCGCCGATAGCTGAAGTGTCCCTTGACGCTGGTTCGCAGCCGGCAGATGTAGTCGGCCTCCGCGAAATCCATTTTGAAGAGGAAGCGCGAGCGGGTGGCGAAGGGCAGCAGGTAATGCGCGGCCGGTTCGGGCAGGCGCTGCGCAGCCGCCAGCGCCGCGTCGATGGCCCGCCGGTAATCGGCTTCCAGGCCTGCCTCGGTTACTGGTGTCGGCACATCGTATCCGAGCCGCCAGGTGAACGCCTGCCGGTATTGGTGGCAGCGGCGGTGCCGGTGCAGGTCGCGCCAGGCCCCGATGTCCATCACGATGTCGAAGGCGAACGGCGCGCTGCGGAAGGCGCGCGGCAGTTCATCGCGTTCGCCGCGGGAGCGCGTGGCTAGCTCGAGGACCTCCCGGCGCACGGCGTCGCTCCAGCCCGTCGCCAGTTCATAGAGTTCGCGAAAGGGGCGGTCGGTGACCGGATACAGCAGCGTGGCCACGGCGTCGGCGGCCGGATCGGTGGGCATGACCAGGTCCGCCGCAGGCGTCTCGAGGCCGGCGGGCGGGGGCAGGTTCTGCCGGGCCCAGAGCCGCAAGTCCTCGCGAACCTGGCGCTGGTATTCGTCGGGGCCGGCGAAGCGCGCCAGGGTCGGCGCCACCGGTTCGGCGGGAAGGTCCTGGCGCCAGCCACAGGCGGCAGGGGCGGCCAGGGCCTGGGAAATTTCCTCGCCCAGCTCGCGCAGCTCGGCGTATTCGGAGACTTTCAGCCGCCGGATCTGCTTTTCGATTGTCCGGATGCTGGTCACCTGGCCGACGTTGGTGGGCACTCCCAGAAAGAGCAGATAGCGCGCCACGTCGAAAGCCCGGGCCGCCAGAGCACGCTGGTAAGCCTCCAGCGGCATGCCCGCCGGGCATGGCAGGCGCTGCTCGAAAAAACGCAGCATCGCGCGGTGCACGCGCGAGTAAGTCGTTAGTAAGTCGGCGGTCGCAGCCCGGTAAATTCGCATTTGATCGGGAGTAAGTTCCGGCGGCGTCACCGGCTGCGCGCGCGAGAAATCCTGGTAACGGGATGACTTCGCCTGGCCGTCCCAAAGCGGCTCGTCTTCGATCTCCGTAGCCGCCAGCTCGGAGATTCCTTCGAAGCACAGGGCCAAGTGACCCAAGTCGGCAATGGAGGCGTGGCCGTACTGGAAATAGTAGTGCTCGAAGAATCGCCGCGAGTCATGACGGCGCACCCATTCGAGCGACTGTTGGATGGAATCGGGCGAGCGGCTATAGCGGGCTAGCGCGTAGGCGCATGCCTCGGGCGGCATGGGCGCCAGCGTGATGACTCGTCGGAGTTTCTCCACCACGCTATGATACTAGTCCGGTGCGCGTCAGGATCAAACGTCTTTTTGCAGATGCTTTCCTCCCCGAATATGCGCACGGCCCTGGGGAAGACGCGGGGATGGACCTGCGGGCCCGCGAAGATGTGATCCTCCAACCCGGTGTGCCCGTGGCCGTCTCCACGGGGCTGGCCATCGAGCTTCCGCCCGGCTACGAAGCGCAGATCCGCCCGCGCAGCGGCTTGGCGCTCCGCCACGGCATCACCCTGCCCAACAGCCCGGCGACCATTGACCCCGGCTACCGCGGGGAGATTCGGGTGATCCTGCTGAATCTGAGCTGCGAGCCTTACCAGGTGCGCCGCGGCGACCGCATTGCCCAGATGGTCGTGGCCCGTTACGAGGCTGTCGAGTGGGAAGAAGGCGAATTGAACCCGTCCACGCGCGGCCCCGCCGGATTCGGTTCTTCGGGGAGGTGAAGTTGACGACCACATCGGCCTTCAGCCCTGCGAATTGCTGTTTCCCGGGCCTCGGCCGATCGCACGAACATTCCAAACGCTGCCACCGCTGGCCGGCTAGCGGGTGCCCCGGAGAGACGTATGAACCTGCCGAAATCTGTTCCGGGATCGCTTGATCTGACCGAGAGGATCTTGCTGTCATGGACCGCCTTCGAGGTGTTGTCGCCCCCCGTTTTCGTCCGCCCGGAGGACTTGGCTGGTGGCGACCGAGGCCGGATCGCCAGGCTCGATGGGCGCTTGTTGCCCTGGAAACGCAGGGAAAGCTCCCGGCCAAATTACCGCCTTTATTACCAGATAGTCCTCGGCTCGATCGATTTGGAGCAGGCAATACGAGCATTGGTAGAGCGATACGGCGATACTCTGGTGGAGAGACCCTCGGTCCGCGGCAAAGCGGTTCTGGCAACGGTTGTCGCGGATCAGTACGGACGGTTGACGGATCGACCGGGTGTGACCGTTTCGAGCTTCGGTTGGGCCATAATGCGTGCCTTGAAAGGAGACCTGAGGGGGCTCGCTGACTGGCTCAAGGTGGAGCGTAGGCTGATGAATTGGCTGAGAGAAAAGCTAGTGGCCGCTGCTGGCGAGCCGGATGGTAAGGCTTCCGAGGTCCGCATCACATATCCCGCTTTGATTAGTGCCTACGAGGGGCTGGTCCGCGAACTCGGGCTGCCGGAACACTGGGTGAGGCCGCCGGAGTTCGCGATTCGGTCTTTTGTGTATCACCGAGACCCGAATCCCCCAGAGGCCCTGTTGGTCAATAGCTTCTTCCTCCAGGACCTCACTGCCGCGCGTGACCTGTTGAAGCAAGGGCGACTCCCGGACACCCTGCAGCACTATCTGGGACTCGTTAAGGTAACGCCGTGGGGTGATCTGCTCCGCGATCGGGCCATCCTCGAGGAAGCCGTAAGCCCCGCGGCGACGCCCCTGGCCTCTTGGCCCGGACCTTCACGATCCCCGCTGGTTTTGCTGCAACAAGCTGCGGTGAACCTGGCGTTCCGAGAGACTGCCGAGGGCCGTCTGGTAGGCATAAACGGGCCGCCGGGAACCGGAAAGACCACGCTGCTGCGCGACCTCGTGGCAGGCGTCGTGGCGCAACGGGCCGAGGCGATGGCCAGGTTCGACGACCCCGAGCAAGCTTTCCACCGCTCCGAGGTAAAGCTGAGCTCAGGCAATGATTGGCTTCATCCTTACAAGGTCCATCCCGATCTCCGCGGCTACGAGATAGTCGTGGCTTCGACGAACAACAAGGCCGCGGAGAACGTCAGCGGGGAAATGCCCGCTCTGGAGGCCATCGCCGGCGACGCTGCCGAATTGCGCTACTTCAAGACGCTTTCGGACGCCCTTCACGGGCGTGAGACCTGGGGCGCCATTGCCGCCGTCCTCGGAAACGCCCAAAATCGCAGCCGGTTCTTGCAGGCGTTTTGGTGGGACGACGACACAAGCTTCAACAATTATTTGCTCGCTGCGTTGGCAAAACCCCCGAGGACTCGTGGCGCGATGGATGGAGAAAGCCAAGAGACACGCTTGCCGAAAATTGTGGAGTTGGAAGGACCACCGCAGACTCGGGAGGAAGCTCTGCGACGGTGGCAGGACGCGCGCAAGCAGTTCCAGGAAGCCGTGAATCGCGCCCGTAAATGGGCAATCTTACCTGGAAAAGTTGCGCCAGGATTTGAGACGTTTGCCAGCCCTTCGTGAAAGCGAAACCCAGGCTGGCAGGGCTGCGGGGCAAGCGAGAATTGCCGAGCGAGAAGCGGAGCGCGAAGTGGCACGGGCCGGGAAACGGCGGGCTGAGGCAACCCGGCAACGCGAAGCGGTTCTGGCGCGGGTGCAGGCCCATTGGCAAGCGAGGCCAGGTTTCTGGGCCCGCCTGTTCCGGACCGCCCGGGCTCGCGGTTGGTCCAGCCAACTGAAACTTCAGCAGAATGGATTGGCAGTGGCCGAGAGTGCATTGCGCGACGCCGACGAAGCGTTGCGCCGCGCCGAAGCCATCCTCAGCCTGCGGCGAAAGACGGTCCAAGAGTGCCAGGAGCAATTCGAGCGAATCGTCCGCGAGCGACAGCAGATTGACAATCTCTCGAGGAGGCCCGAAGCAAGCACGACATCGTTGTGGTTGACGAGTCGTTTTTCGAGCTCGAACACGTGCGGCGGCAGCAGTTGACACCGTGGTTCCCGCCGACCGCACAGCGCGCTCGCTAGCACGTGTTCGCAGCAGCCATGGCGTTGCATCGCGCTTTCATTGACGCCGCCGCCCGCCCGCTCCGGCACAACCTGGCCGCCTTGATGAGGCTGTTCAACGCGCAGTCGATCCGGAACGACAGGGTAAAGGCATTGCTTCCGGATGTGTGGGCTTCCCTGTTCTTGTTAATCCCGGTCGTTTCGACGACGTTCGCCTCGGTTTACAGGATGCTCGGCGGGCTGCCCGCGGGCAGCTTGGGATGGTTGTTAGTGGACGAGGCTGGCCAGGCCGTTCCGCAGGCCGCCGTCGGTGCCTTGCTGCGCTGCCGCCGCGCAGTGGTCGTGGGAGACCCGGCGCAGCTCGAGCCCGTGGTTGTGCTGCCTGACAAGCTCGTCCGGGCCATATGCTCTCACTTCGGCGTAGAAGCCGAGCAGTGGGCGGCACCCGCGGCCTCCGTGCAGACGCTGGCGGACACGGCCTCAGCTTTTCGTACCGAGCTCGAAAGCATCTCCCGCAGCCGGGCGGTAGGCATTCCTCTGCTCGTCCACCGGCGGTGCTCGGAGCCCATGTTCAGCATGTCCGATAAGATTGCTTACGGCGGGCTGATGGTCTACGCCAAGGAGTCCCGCAGGCGCAGTGCAATCGCGCGCGTCTTGGGACCGTCCCAGTGGTTTCACGTCGAGGGCAGCGGACCCGATAAGTGGTGCGAGCAAGAGGGAGAGACCGCACTCGCCTTATTGCGGAAGCTGGCCGAGGCTCGAGTTGATCCCGACTTGTACATCCTTACGCCCTTCGTCATCGTCGCCGACAGCCTGCGTCACTTGGTCCCCGACAGCGGCGTCCTCGAGGGCTGGATCGAAGCCGATCTGTGGCTCTGGACGAACGAGCGTATCGGCACTGTGCATACGGCTCAAGGCCGCGAGGCGGAGGCCGTCATACTCTTGCTCGGCGCTCCTCGTCCAGACCAAACTGGCGCCCGCAACTGGGCTGGAGGACGGCCCAATCTCCTCAACGTAGCCGTGACCCGAGCCAGAGAGGTCATCTACGTGATCGGCAACAGGAACCTCTGGAGGCAGGCGGGTTGCTTCGAGATGCTCGAGCGCTACCTTCGAGGGTGACACCGCCTTCCCTCGGAGGTTGAAAGCCTGGGCACATGCGAGACCTTCTCCTCCGCTACCCTCGAGGCTGACACTGCCGTCCGTTGGAGACGGCTGCGACGGAAAGCAAGCGGCGCTCACCCTGCCCAACAGCCCGGCGACCATTGACCCCGCCACCGCGGGGGATTCGCGTGATCCTGCTGAATCTGAGCCGCGAGCCTTATCAGCTGCGCGGCGACGATCGCATTGCCCAGATAGTCGCGGCCCGCTACGGGGCTGTCGAACGAGAAGAAGGCGAACTGAACCCATCCACGCGCGGCCCGGCAGGACTTGGTTCTTCGGGAAGCTGAGGCTTGGTGGACGGCATGGGATTCGAACCCACGACCCCGGCGTTGCGAACGCCGTGCTCTCCCAGCTGAGCTAGCCGCCCACCGTGGGCGTTGTTCGTCCTTGATTATAACATCGGCGCTGCCTTTTGTGCAGCCCCCGAGCCGCTTTGGGCTATCATCGGAATGGTATGCGGGCTCTGATCGTTTTCTTGCTCGCGGTGGTCCTGGCGCCGTGCGCCGTCACTTCCGAGGACGAACTGCGGCAGGCGGAAAAAGCCTGGGCCGCTGCCGTCACAGGACGGGACTTCGCCGCTCTCGACCGCCTGCTTCATGACGAGCTCATTTATGCCCACTCCACCGGCGTCATCGAGGCCAAAGCCCAATACACCGGGCGGCTGCGCTCCGGGGCCCAGCGCTACGACCGCATCGAGCACGAAAAGATGACCGTTAAGTTGCACGGCGACGCGGCCGTCGTGCACTCCATCGTGCGCATGACGGGTGAGGCCGACAAGCGCCCGTTCGACAACCGTCTCATGATGATCCACTTCTGGGTGAAGCAGGATGGCCAGTGGCGGCTGGCCGCCCACCAAACCACCGAGCTCAAAGCGGTGAAACAGTAGTCCGATGGAGAGCCCCGCGCACTCGGGGAGCGGCCGGCCGGCGGTATCTCTGATCGTTCCCGTTCATAATGGCGACGCGCAACTCCGGGTCTGCCTGGAGCAGATTCGCCGGCTCGACCCGCCGCCCGACGAGTGCATCGTGGTGGACGACGGCTCCAGCGACCGTTCGCCCTCCTTGGCCCGGGCCTTCGGCTGCCGCGTGGTCTCGACCGCCAGCCCGCGCGGCCCCGCCGTCGCGCGGAACGCAGGGGCACGCGAGGCGCGCGGTGAGATCCTCCTGTTCGTAGACGCCGACGTGCTCCCGCCGCTGGACGCGGTGGCGCGCGTGCGCCAGGCCTTCAGCGCCGATCTCTCGCTGGCTGCCGTCATCGGCTCTTACGACGACGCTCCCAGCGAACCGGGCTTCTTCTCGCAGTTTCGCAACCTCCTCCATCACTACGTCCACCAGAACAGTCGGGAAGAGGCTGGCACGTTCTGGTCGGGCTGCGGCGCCATCCGCCGTGAGGTCTTCCTGCGCTACGGCGGCTTCTGTTCCTGCTTTTCCCGGCCCTCGATCGAGGACATCGAACTGGGAACGCGCCTGCGGGAGGCGGGCGAGCGAATTCGCCTGATGAAGGAGCTCCAAGCGAAACATTTAAAGCGCTGGACGTTCTGGTCCATGGTGCGTACGGACATCTTTGACCGGGCGCTGCCCTGGACCCGGCTCATCCTGCGCCAGCGGCGCATGCCCGCCGATTTGAACCTGCGCTGGCGGCACCGCTTCAGCGTGGCCCTGTGGACGCTGGCTGTTGCCCTCGCGCCGATCGCTTTCTGCCGGCCGGTCGCGGCCCTGGTCGCCTTCGCCTCTGCCAGCCTCGCCGCAGGCCTCAACGCGGACTTTTACCGGTTTCTGGCGGTGCGGCGCGGCTGGTGGTTCGCGCTGCGCGCCGTGCCTGCGCACGGGGTGCATTTTCTGTGTTGCGCCGCCGGCTTTGGCCTCGGGGTTTGCGACTACCTGCTCCGGCCGCGGGCCACGAGGGAGGCGACAGCTTGACGCGCGAATGGGATTCCACCATCGCCCGCCTACCTGCGGAGGCTGCGAGCTCCCTGTGGCGCGGGTATTGCGACGCGGTTCAGGGCGGCCTGCTCGGGCATTGGCTGGCGGGGCGGCGGTTTCGCCGAGCTTTGAAAACAGACGCCTGGGACGAGGCCACCGGCGAGGGACTGGTCCCGGTCTTGCCCCGGTTCGCGACCGCGGTAGCGTGGATGGATTGCTCGCTGTGCGTTCTCGACCGGGCCCGCCGGCGGCACGGCCCGTTGACGCTCGTCGCCGCGGACGTGCGCCGGCTCCCTTTCGCCAGCGAGACGTTCGACCTGGTCTTTTCCGGTTCGACGCTCGATCACTTCGGCGCTGCCGGCGAAATCCAGGCGGCGCTGGCTGAGATCGCGCGCGTGTTAGCCCGGGGCGGAATCCTGGTGCTGACGCTGGACAACCCGCTCAATCCCGTGGTGGCCTTGCGCAACGCGTTGCCGGATGGATTGCGCCGGGCGCTGCGCATCACTCCTTACCCGGTGGGCAAGACGTTGGGTCCGCGGCGGCTGCGCGAGGCGCTGCGAGAAGCCGGCCTGGAAGTCGTGTGGACGAGCGCCATCGCCCACTTCCCGCGTTGGCCCGCCGTCTGGCTGTGCCGCTGGCTTT
>JBMFPL010000049.1:0-13696 GCA_049969115.1 Bryobacteraceae bacterium
TCGCGCACCGGCGAAACTTCCTGCCCGGCACTTACGCGAGCGACATAACCCTTGTGAACTGGCCGCAGAACGACTACTGGCTGGGCAACCTGCACGAGGTCAGTCCGGAGGAGGCTGCGCGCCACCTCAAGCGGGCCAAACAGCTCAGCCTCTCGCTGCTCTACTGGCTCCAGACCGAGGCGCCCCGGCCCGACGGCGGTCAGGGCTGGCGCGGCTTGCGCTTGCGCGGCGACATCGTGGGCAGCTCCGACGGGCTGGCGAAGTATCCGTACATCCGCGAATCCCGGCGCATCCAGGCCGAGTTCACGGTGCTGGAGCAGCACGTGGGCACCGACGCCCGCGCCCAGTTGACCGGCAAGAAACCGGAAGAGCTGACGGCCGAGTTCTTCCACGATTCGGTAGGCGTGGGCAGCTACCGCATCGACCTGCATCCCAGCAGCGGCGGTGACAACTACATTGACATCAGCTCGCTGCCGTTCCAGATCCCCTTCGGCGCTCTCATCCCGAGGCGCGTCGAAAACCTGCTGGCCGCCGCCAAGAACCTCGGCGTCACGCACATCACCAACGGCTGCTACCGCCTGCATCCGGTGGAATGGAACATTGGGGAGGCAGCGGGCATGGCCGTCGCCTACGCCCTGACCACCGGACATCCGCCGCGCAAAATCCGTAACGACAAGAAACTCCTGGAAGAATTTCAGACCAGACTTCAAGCACAGGGTATCGAGATTGCCTGGCCGCGGCTGAGTCCGCGCTAAGACGTTCTAGTACTCCCAAAGCTATCGGCACGGCTGTGGGGAGTTGCTTTTCAACCCCGAGTGCTTTATAATCCCTGACCTGAAGGTATAGGAGGAAACCCAGTTGTGGGCAATGCGTGCTAACTGCCTTTTGACTCTGACCCTGGCATTCCTCGCTTCGGCTACGCTGGAGGGCAGCCTCATCGTCGTTTCCAACAACAGCCCGGGCGACGATTTCTTCACCAACCCCTTGGGCACAGCACAAGGCCAAGCGGTAGGCACCTCCGGCTGGTATTACAACAACGTCCGTAACAGCGGTGGCGTAGGCATTTCCAGTCTCCTGCCTTGGAACGCGACGGGTTCGGTCTACTTCAGCAGCCCCAGCGGCGCTGCCAAAGCGGATATCGAGTATCTTCCTGGTGCAATCAACCTGGGCGGCAACTACCTGGCTGCGGGAAGCTTGGGTCGATTTGCCGATTTGCAGAGCCTTTCCTACCGTTGGTATCGCGTGGGATCCAGCACCGTGGCCCCGCATTTGCATCCCGTGATCCGCATCTTGCTTGACGCCGACGGCGACCTCAGCACCCTGGGCGATCGCGGAGGGCTGGTGTTCGAGAGGGTATATGTCGAGCCACCCGGCTGGACCGCACCGGTCAACGTTTGGGTACCGGAAACGATTGGGCCGGGAACTTACCTTTGGAATTTCGGACTGGGTATCGGGCTCGCCGCTAACATCAACGATACCTCTTACCCTTACGACGCTACCTTGGCTCAGTGGCAAACTTACTTTCCCAATGCCGTCATTATCGGCTTCAATGCCGGAGTGGGCAGCGGCTGGAACGGTTCGTTTACCGGTGGAGTGGACGACATCTCGTGGACCCTTGGCGGCGCCAGCACCACAACCAACTTTGAGGTTTACCGGGTGAGCGAAATTCCCGAGCCGCGAACAGGCTTGCTCGCTGCTGCGGTCGTGGCCCTCATCGCGCTGCACCGGCGTCGGCCACGGGCGGTGTGGTCTCAGAGCCCGCCGTCCGGAGTGGCTACGCAGCATTTTTCTTTTGCCCGTCGAACTCACCGCCACAGTAGCTTCCTGAGCGGCAGGTCAGCTCGCAGGACCGGTTCGCCCACCCGGTCTGACATGCTTCCTTCGTGGGCGGTATAATCGCCGATGCAATGGGGAGGCGGCAAATGAGGCTGCGTATCGGGTTCGTTCTCTGTGCGGTCGCCGTTTTCATTCCCACCACGTTTGGCCAGGAAACCCGTGGAATGATCTACGGCCGCGTCACCGACCCTCAGGGCGCGGTGGTGCCGGGCGTGCGTGTTACTGTGACCAACCTGGATACCAACACGTCGGTCGAGACCCAGAGCAACGCGAGCGGATACTACGAAGCGAACCTGCTCATCCACGGCAACTACCAGGTGAGCTTCGAAGCGGCAGGTTTCAGGCGTTTGGTCCGGCGGGGCATCGTGCTGCCCATGAGCACGCGCGTGGAAGTGAGCGTCACGCTGGAGCTGGGGCCAGTGGCCGAATCGGTCACGGTGGAGGCGGCCGCGCCGCTAATCGACGCGGTCTCGGCCTCTTCGGGCCGCGTGCTCGACAACCGCACGCAGCAAGCGCTGCCTACCTCGTTCAATAACGTCACCATCCTGGCGCGGTTCACGCCGGGAGTGCAGACCAACGGCGAAGTTCGCATTCTCGACGCCAACGACCAGGGCTCCTCGTCCGACTACCGCATCGCGGGCAGCGTGGGCGGCAACGAGTGGGCTATTGACGGGGCGCCCAATCAGGGTGTCGCCCGGCAAGTAGGCTTCCTGCCGCACACCGACGTGGTGGCGGAGATGAAGATCGAGACCGGTGGCTTCGAAGCCTCGGTGGGCCACACCACCGGCGCCGTGGTCTCGCTGGTGAGCAAAGCGGGCACCAACGAGTTCCATGGCAGCGCCAGCTTTCAGCACATCCAGAACCGCTGGAACGCGGCAGACTTTTTTACCGCGCAACTTTGGCACCGGCGAATTGCCGAAGCCGAGGCCAAGGGCGACTACGCGCTTGCCGAACAATTGCGGAATACCCCCAAGCAGCCCGGCGGGTTGAAGAACTACTGGGCAGGCACCTTGGGCGGGCCGGTCTGGCTTCCCAAGGTCTTCAACGGCAAGGACCGGCTATTTTTCTTTTTCAGTTACTACGGCAAGCGCTGGTCCGAGACGACCTCATCGCAGTATCTCAATCACACCTTCCCGACCGTGGCGGACCGCGAGGGCAACTTCGCGCCCCACTTGCTGGTGGACGCCGTCCGCTACCAGATCTACGACCCTTTGAGCGTGCGGCCGGACCCGGCCCGGCCCACGCAGTACATCCGCGATCCGATTCCCGGAAACATCCTGCCGAAGTCGCGCATCAACAATCCCGCTTACTCGTTCTATGCCAAGATCATCCCGGTTCCGAACAATAATCCGACCGATCCCAAAAAAGAGCCTCTCAATAACTGGCTGGCGGTGGCGATGCCCTGGACGGCGGATTACATCGCGCTGACCAACCGGATCGACTACCATCACTCGGCGCGGCACCGCTTTTACGGCCGCTGGCTGTGGGACAACTATGACTTCGACCGCGGCGACTACACCTTCGAGACCAAGCCCGGGCTGATGAACAGCCGGGCCATCCGCGACAACCTGAACTGGATCGGCGACTGGGTGTGGACGCCCACGCCCACCACGCTGGTGGACGTGTCCCTGTCCATGCACCGCTACCGCGTCAGCAACAGCATTCCTACCGGGGTGCGTCGCTACAAGCCTTCCGATCTGGGTTTGCCTGCTTATCTCGACCAGAAGGCGGGCGACTGGGCGATGATTCCCACCATGGCGGCTTCAGGTTACTCGTGCGCCATCGGGGGTTGTTTCGGCTGGTCGGCGCCCAACATCGAGCACTACCGGCAAAGCTCGCTGAAAGCCGACGTTTCCAATGTTCGCGGGCGCCACACGGTGCGGGCCGGCGCCGACGTGCGACTTCACTCCCGGGCCGGGGGAAGTCTCGGCTATACCTCGGGCTATTTCTCCTTCGATAACTACTTCACCCGTCGTAACAGCGACACGCTGACCCCCGCCGGCTCGATCGCCCATTCCTGGGCGGCTTTCATGATGGGAATTCCCACCAGCATGACCATCTCAACCAACGACACCTATTACATGTCCTCGCCTTATGCCGGCTGGTATGTGCAGGATACCTGGCGGGTGACGCCGCGGTTGACCCTCACTTACGGGTTGCGGTTGGAGTTGGAAAACGGGCCGCGCGAGCGGTTCGACCGCATGTTGCTGCGGTTCGACCCCACGCTCAAGCTACCGATCTCCGATCTCGCGCAGGCGGCTTACGCGGAGCGGCCGTTGGCTGAAAGACCCGCGTCCGACTTCGTCGTTCGTGGTGGCACGATTTATGCCGGCAAGATGGGCGGAAGGAACTGGTGGGAGAGCGAACTGATGTGGCTGCCGCGGGTGGGTCTGGCCTGGCAGTTCGCTCCCAAGACGGTTCTGCGAGCCGGCTACGGGCTGTTCTTCGACACCCTGAATGCGATGCTCAATGCCCCCAACCAGACGAATTTCAGCCGTTCCACTTCCACCGTGCTGACTACGGACTTCGGTTACCACTGGCTGGTAGGCGACCCGCGTAAGGGCGTTTCACCGCTGACCGACCCCTTCCCGGTGCGCAGCGATGGCACCCGGTTCGACACACCGCTGCGCGACGCTTTGGGTGAGATGTCGCTGGGCGGCAGGGGCCTGACCTGGTTCCCCGGGAACCTGCGCCACGCGCGCCAGCAACGCTGGCGGATCGGCGTGCAGCGGCAGCTCGGCCAGACCATCGTGATCGAAGCCTCGTATGCCGGCTCCTATTCGGACCGCAACTACCTCGGCAGGCCGATGAATCCTCTCCCCGAAAAGTACTGGGCCGCCGGCCTGGTGCGCAACAACGCCGTGGCGTCGGATCTGAGCCAGAATCTGCCCAATCCTTTCCAGTTGACTTACTTCTCCTCCCTGCAAAGCACGCATCCGCTGGTCTACCAGGACATGAGCACGCTCAGCTTCTTCCGTTCGGCCACCATCAGCAAGGCGCAACTGTTGCGGCCCTACCCGCACATGGGTACCCTCACCATGAACAGCAACGAGGCAGAGGTGCGCACGGACGAGCTGCAAGTCAGCTTCGAGCGCCGTTTCGCCCAGGGCTTCAACGTTTACGTGGCCTACACGCGCAACCGGGACCGCGAGTCGGATTATTTCTACAATGAGTTCGATCCCTGGCCGAGCTGGCGGGACAGCAACGACAGCCGGCCGCACCGCCTGATTGGCACTTCGGTCATCGAGCTGCCCTTCGGGAAGGGTAAGCCGCTGGCCCGGGGCGGCGTGCCCGCCATGTTGCTGGGCGGCTTCCAGCTTGGCATCACTTACGAATTCCAGTCCGGAGCGCTCCTCGATTTCGGGAACCTCTTTTACTACGGCGACCTCAAAGATATTCCCCTTAAGGGGAAGAAGAGCTTCAGCCGCTGGTTCAACACAGATAACTTCGAGCGTAACGCTTCGCGCGCGCCGGCCGCTTATCACCGGCGGGTGTTCCCCACGCGGGTGCCTGACGTTCGCGCCGACTGGACCAACCACTGGAGCGGGAGCTTGCAGCGCGAGTTCCGCTTCCTGGAGCGCTTCGGCTTGCAGTTCCGCATGGATGTGCTGAACCTGTTCAACCGCACGCAGATGGCGGCGCCGGTAACCAACCCGCTGGCGACCAACTTCGCCGAGTGCACGCAACAGGCCTGGACCACCAAGCGCTTTCTCCAGTTCCAGTTACGCCTGGCCTTTTGAGGCGGACTTTGTGGCGGCGCCCTGGCAACCGCTCACGCACGCGGTGCTGTATACTGGCGAGTAACGCGGGGCGCCGAGCTGGAGGCGCTGCTGCGCCACCGCGAACGGGACCGGGTCGACCGGAAAGCTCGTGTCCAGCACTGCCGCTGGCGCAGGAGGCGCGCAAGCCGATTTTCCAGCTCGAGCCTGCCGACGGCACCATCGGCGCCCACGGGGTCGCCGCAATGGATGTTTAGCGCGATTTCAAGCAACTGGCGACGGCTATCGCCGAGCGCGCCGGGATTTGATTGCCGGTAGAGACAGCCTGGGTGCGTGGCGCCCGCAGCTGGCAGGAGGGCGGGGCTGGCGAGGGTCTTTAGCCTACCTTGCGCTTGCGCAGCTCGTCCACGGCGACGGCGAGAATGATGACGCCGCCGATGATCGCCTGCTGGAGATAAGGCGATATGCCCAGCAGATCGCTGCCATTGGAAAGGAGGCCCATGATAAAGGCGCCGATCAGCGTGCCGACCACGCTTCCCTCGCCGCCCCGCAGGCTGCCGCCGCCGATAACTACGGCTGCGATCACCTGCAACTCGTAGCCCTGGCCGGCCGTGGGCTGGCCAGTCATGAGGCGGGAGGCTTCGATCATGCCGGCCAGGCCGCAGAGCACCCCGCTGTAAGCGTAGACGGCCGTGGTATGGAAAGCCACCGGGATGCCCGTGTAGTAAGCCGCTTCGGGGTTGCTGCCTATGGCAAAGGCGTAGCGGCCCATGCGCGTGTGTTCCAGGATGATATGGGTCAGCCCGGCGCAGAATACGAGTATCCACAATACAAAGGGCACCCCGAGTAGGTTGCCTTCACCCAGAAAGGAAAATTCCCTGGGAATTCGGTGGACGGGCAAGCCGTTAGAAATAATGAGAGTAACTCCGCGGGTGATCCCTAGCGTACCCAGGGTCACGATGAAGGGATTGATCTTGAGCTGAGTAATAAGCAGGCCATTGGCCACTCCCCAGAACAGCCCGCACAACAGACCCACCAGCACCCCGGCCAAAATGGGCCAGCCGGCCTCCATGGCCATGGTTCCCAGGAGCCCGCTGAAGGCCAGCACGGCCCCGACGGAGAGATCAATGCCGCCCGCGATGATGATCAGCGTCATGCCCAGAGCCATGATGTTGATGACTGCCGTCTGGCGGACCACGCTTGACAGGTTGGTGTAAGTCAGAAAGTAAGGCGATGCCAGAGAAAGGGCTACAAAGAGGACGACCAGGGTAAGGAAGGGCAAAAACCGCTGGATCATTTCCTCTCGCTCCGTGCAGGGGAACGGGCAGGTTCGAGCAAGGCGGTCTGCGTGTCCACGGTAGCGTAACGCATGATCTCCTCCTGGCTGGCGCCGTGGGGCAGCTCGGCTGTCAAGCGCCCCTGTCGCATGACCAGGATGCGGTCGGCGATCTGGACCAGCTCGGGCAGCTCCGAGCTGACCATGAGCAGCGCAGCTCCCTCGCGCGCGAGCTGGTCCATCAACTGGAAGACCTCCGCCTTGGCCCCGACGTCTATGCCGCGCGTGGGTTCGTCGAACAAGAACACACGCGCCCGCGCCAGCAGCCATTTGGCGATGACCAGCTTCTGCTGGGTGCCGCCGCTGAGCCTTCCGGCCAGTTGCATGGGCGATTCAGCGCGGATCTTCAAGCGCCGGATGAACTGGTCGCACTGGCGGCGTTCCTTGTCATGGAGCAGGAAACCGAAGCGGCTCACCTCGGGCAGGGCGGCGAGCGTTAGGTTCCAGGCCAGTGGCAGGCGCGTAGCGAGGCCGTGGCGCTGCCGGTCCTCAGGAATGAGCGCCAGCCCGGCCTTCAAGGCATCGCGCGGGCTCCGGATCTCGAGAGGACGGCCCGCAAGCCACAGGCGGCCCGAATCCACCGGCTCCACTCCGAACAATGCGCGACATAGCTCGGTTCGGCCGGCGCCGACCAGCCCCGCAAGTCCGACAATTTCTCCTGCGCGCAGCACGAAGCTGACCGCGTGGAGCACCGGCTCGCGCGTGAGTCCTTCCACGCGCAGCAACTCCTCGCCGGGCGTTTGCGAGCTTCGCTGGTAGATCGCTGTGACCTCCCGACCTACCATGTGACGGATGATCTCCTCGGTAGTCACCTCGGCCAGCGGGCCGCTGTAAACGGTCTCGCCGTCACGCAGCACGGTGATGCGGTCGCCGATGGCGCGCAGCTCCTCCAGCCGGTGCGTGATGTAGAGCACGCCCATGCCCCGCTCGCGCAGACGGCGGACGATGCGGAAAACCTCCTGCGTCTCCTCTTCGGAAAGCGCGGAGGTCGGCTCGTCAAAAATGAGCAGGCTGGAGCCATGTTGAACCGCCCGGCAGATCTCGACTAACTGGCGGCCGGCCGGGTTGAGCCGTTCGACGCGCCACTCCGGCTGCAAAGGGAAGCGGTGTTCTTCAATCAGCCGGCGTGCCCGATCCCACAGGCGCCTGCGCTGGACCCAGCCCAGGGGCAGCCGCGGCTCCCGACCAAGAAAAATGTTCTCGGCTACCGACAGATGCGGTGCGAGCAAGGACTCCTGGTGCACCATAGCGATGCCCTGCGCGGCCGCATCCGCCGGGCGCTCGAAGCGAACCGGCTTGCCCTGCCAGAGCAACTCGCCGCCGTCGGGTGAGATCATGCCGGCGACGATCCTGGCCAGAGTGGATTTGCCGGCGCCGTTCTCGCCCACCAGCGCGTGAACCTCGCCCGGCAACACCGACAGCGTTCCGTCACGCAGGGCGACGATGCCGCCGAAGCGCTTGCGGATGCCGCGCAGCTCGAGTAGCATGGGAACCCTTCAGTGTACGCGAAGGGTTCCCATGCCCGCTACCGCCGGCTCCCTCACCAAGTCAACCGCAAACCGAACTGGAGCGCACGCGCACCGTTGCCCGAATACTGCGCGTCAATCAGACGCGTGGAGGCGCTGGGAGTCTTAAGAATCCCAGGGATATTGAATACGTTGAAGAAACCGACGTTCAGACGGAAGAACACCGTCTCGTGGACCGGAATCACCTTAAACGACGACGCGTTCTGGTACCAGTTATAAAGTCCGAGCGCGTACTGGTCTCGCCACGGGTTCAAACCCGTATCCAGGGTAACTCGCTGGAGGTTGCCGTTTTTCAAGGTCACCCAGACCGTGTTACTGTCATAAAATGCATAAAGCGGATCCGAAGGGCTACCGCCGTCCTTGGGCATGGGGATCAGCAGCGTGTGCGCCGGCTTGTAGAAATCCGGCACGCCCATTACCCCGTTGGGACGGCCGCTGGCGTCGTAGCTGTTGATGCAGTTTGCCGGGATGTAGCCGTTGTAATAGAGGTATGCGTCCTGGCAGACGCCGCTGCGGCAGTCCTTCACCTTGTACTTGTCGCCGTAAATTTCGAGCTTGTTGGGAAACAACCAGCTCGAAGTGGGTAGTGCCCACCAAGTGCTGGTGATGGAACCCATGCCCGCCAATTGCCAGCCGCCCGCAATGCTATGCAGGACTGGGCCGGCATTGCCCAGCCATCGCTTTCCTCGGCCGAACGGCACGTCCACAATGAAGTTCCAGTTGTAGCGGTGCTGGGGGATGTCGGTGTCGCGCCGGTAGAACAGGAACCGTGCCCGCTCCCGGTTGTCCTTGGGCACCGCGCCGGGCAGGAAGATCTCGGCCGGCGGGAGCACGTCGTCCTCCCAGCCGCTGACGCCCGCCTTCAAGGTATTGCTCAACACATAAAATAACTGGAAGTCGAGGCCCCTGCGGTAGCGGCGCTGGATTTCGAACTGGAGGTTTCGTGAGTTCGACCAGCCGATCTTCTGGTAAACCTCGATGTCGTCGTACGTGGTCTCGTCGAACACGCGCATGGCGGTACCGGCATAAGTACCTGTGGGCAGCGGCTCTCCCGTGGTTACATACCAGACATAGGCCGTCGGCTCGCGGTTGTACGAGTAATACATATCCAGCCGGCACGCGTGGGTGCCCGCATAACCTGCACGCACCACCGTATTGTCGAAGATTTCGCGCTCGAAGGTAATGTTCCACTCGTGCGCCTGCGAGGTGCGCTGGTGAAAACCGAAGTAACTGACCAGGAAGGAGCCCCGACTGATGCCGGAGAAGTTGTTCAAGTTCAGCACGTCCCGACTGTTGACGCCGGCCACGATCGAGGGCACCGAGCGCAGCCCCCAGTTGGGAAGCTTGTCCGGCGTCTGGGCCGAATTGGAGAGCTGGTAAGTAAAGCGGGCCGTGGTGGGAGGGTTCTGCCGCATGCGGGCGTTGAAAGCGCGCAAGGGCATGGGGTAGCCGAAGATCGAGTAGCCGTCCCGCAGCACCAAAGAGCGGGCCGAATCGCTGAAGCGGTAGGCAAATCCGGCTATTGGGTTTAAGTCCCATTTGTTGAGGTAAATGAGGTTGTCAGGCAAGCCCGCATCCTTGGGGCTGATAAAGCGCACGCCCATATCGCTGAAGATCTTGACAATCGAGGGCAGGATGGCGCCGATCTTGAGCATGCGATCCAGATCGGCCGCGTTAACAATGGATTTGGTGGTGCGATCGAACCCGGTCAGCAGGTTGTGGGATTCGCGGATAGGAGTATACATCTCCGAGCGCACGCCGTGGTTGAGGATCAGTCGGGAGTTGACTGTGAAGTTATCCTGGAAATAGAGCGCGAACTCCTTCGCGTTCATGTAATACCACTTGCGCACGAACTGCGCCGATTAACTGTTGATCACGCCGAGGAAAAGATCGGCCGACTGGTGCCCGGTGTAGGGGACGGCGGCATAGGCGCTGCCCGAGGCGGGATCGAACAACCCAGTGGCGCGCCCGTTGAACGAGTGCGCTCCCTGGATTTGCTGCTGGTCGGGAAGCACGTGAAGCCGCTCGTAGCGCAGGCGCCCGCCGAAGAGGATTTCGTGCCTGCCGTGAACCTTGGTAAGGTTCTGGTCAACATTATAGATGTGCGTGATGTTGTTACGGCGGTTGGAAGCGGTGATGTATTCCATGCCGACACCGGTGCCGGTGATGTTGGGGAATCCGTATTCGTTGAAGGGATTGGGGAGGCCGAGAATGTCCGCCCACTTCTTGTCATCGCCCACGTTGGCGAAATTAAGGTCCTCGTCGCCTACGGTGAACAGCGTTTCGCTGAAGAACGTGGGCGAGAAGGTCTGGGTCCAGGAGGCGACGCCCGTGTTGTTGCGAATGGGACGGAAGACGCCGTTGGCCGACTTGTCCAGGGTGATGGGGGAGTTGTTGTTACCGGAGTGGGCGAAGGTATCCCGGACGCCGTGGGTGTAGCGGAAGAAGAGCTGGTCGCGATCGGAGTGGTCAACGCGAGTGGTCATGGTCCATTCGAGGCGGTTGTTGGGCGCCTGTTACCAGTAGTTGTTGTCCACCAACGGGTTAACTTGCGGTGCGTTGGGTTCGGGAGTTACCGAGTAGAGGTACTTGGCCAGCGGGCTCAGCCGCTGCATGGGAATCTGGTTGCCCGGGAACGGCAGTTGGCTCCATTGGGCGTTGGTGGTCCAGGGATCGTAGATGTAGCGGCGGCCGGCGCCGGTCACCAATCCGCTGAAGTCGCCCTGGCGCATGGCCATGGTGGGCAAGCGAGCGCCCTTGGTGGTGGCGGTGAGGCTGCGGAAGGCCTCGTAGGCATGGAAAAAGAGGGTCTTGTTGCGGCCGTCATACAGCTTGGGCAACCACACCGGGCCCCCGGCGGAAGCGCCGAACTCGTTGCGCACCAAGTGCGGCGGCCGGCTCCAGCGGTCCTGCCTCTGGCGAGCGACGCCGAAGCCCAGATTGTTGTTGCGCATGATTTCAAAGAGCGATCCGTGAAACTGGTTGGTCCCTGGCCGCGTGGTGACGATGACGGTACCCGGCCGGTTCATCTTGGCCGAAGAGTTGTTAGTCTCCACCCGGAACTCCTCGATCGTGTCCATGCCCGGCGGCCGCCCGGCGATTTCGCCGGTATCGCGGTTGGCCATCACTGCACCGTCCTGAACGAACTCCACGCCCCGCTTGATACCCCACACTCGTGGCACGTAGGACGCACCGTCAATGCCGGGCGTGGTCTGGGCCACCAAGGTCTGGAAGATGCGCCCGCTGATGGGCAACTGATCCAGGCGTGCGCGGTCGGTGACCACTGCCAGCGTGGGCGAGGTGGTCACGCGGCGCTGCGTCCGCAGTGACGGTCACCTCGGCGCTCGTGGATCCCACCCGCAACACCGCGTCCACCACCGCGGTGGCCCCTGCTTGCAGCAGGAATTCGCCTCGGAACGGTTCCATGCCGGCGGCCTCCACCAAGATCGAGTAATTGCCGTTGAGTACGGTGGGAAAAAGGTAGAAGCCGACCTCGTTGGTTGTGGTGCGGTACTGCCGCGCGGTAGCGGTGTGCGTGGCAGTAACCGTGGCACCGGGCACGAGCGCACCAGTGACGTCCTTCACAGTCCCTTGAATTTTGCCCATGCCCGTCTGGGAGCGCGCACCGCCCGCCACCAGCACGAGCAACGTCAATGCCAGAGATACATTTTGCTTCGTGGCAACCTCCACGCGGGTCTCGTTGGACCCGCTTCGGGCTAATATACACCCTGGGGAAAGGGCAAAGTGGGGGACTGCCGCCGGTCTTCAGGTCCGATAGCTGCCGTTGATGCGGACGTAGTCTTCGGTGAGATCGCAGGTCCAGAAGCGGGCGCGGCCCTGGCCGCGGCCGCGTAGGTGGAAGCGTATGATCACTTCCTTGGCGTCGAGTTTCTGCTTGAGCTCGTGCTCGGAAAACGGCTCGGCCACGCCATTGCGGCAGACGCAGACGCCTTGCAGATAAATCTCGACTTTGGTGGGATCGAATTCTACGCCGGCGTTACCTGCGGCCGAGAGAATGCGGCCCCAGTTGGGATCTGATCCGGCGATGGCGGTCTTGACCAGGACGGAGCTGGCGATGGCTCGCGCCAGCCGTGCCGCCTGATCGTCGTCGCGCGCTCCGCTGACGTAGACGCTGATGAGCTTGCGGGCTCCCTCGCCGTCGCGGGCGATCTTTTCGGCCAGGTCTTCCAAGACCCAAGCCAGGACCTCCCCGAAAACCATCTGCTCTTTCGGATCAGGGCGGACACCCGAAGCCCCGTTGGCCAGCAGCAAAATCGTGTCATTGGTGGAGGTGTCGCCATCCACGGTGAGCCGGTGGTAGCTGCGCTCGACCGCGGGGAGCAACAGCGATCGTAGTCGCGTGGCCGGAATGGCGGCGTCGGTCATGACGAAGGCCAGCGTGGTGGCCAGGTTGGGATGAATCATGCCCGCGCCCTTGGTCATACCGGCAATGTGGACGGTGCCGTCGAGCAGGGGTACCTCCCCGAAGGCCATCTTCGGTACGGTATCGGTGGTCATGATGGCGTGGGCTGCGTCGGCGAAGCCGTTCTCGGAAAGCCGGCCGCACAGCCGGGGCAGGGCGCGGAGGATCAGCTCGGCCTCCAGCTCGACACCGATGACCCCGGTCGAGGCGGGCAGGATCTGCTCGACTGGAGCGTCCAGCAGCCGGGCGGCGGCGCGGCAACAGGCCAGGGCAACCTTTTCGCCGGTCCGCGTGGCGCAATTGGCGTTGCCCGCGTTGACCAGCACGGCGCGCACGAGGCCGCCGGAGGCCCGCAGGTGCCGCTTGGCCACCTTGACCGGCGCAGCTTGCACGTAGTTGCGAGTAAAGACGGCCGCGGCCGACGCCGGGCGATCGGAGACGATCAGCGCCAGGTCATCCTTGTTTTCTTTCCGAATTCCTGCGTAGGTAGCGGCGTAACGGAAACCGAGCGGCGTCTTCACTGGGATTGTTCTCCAAATCTCTCATTTTCTTTCAAAGGGAAGCCGCGAAGGAACTCGGGGGCGGGCATTCGCTTCCGCCCTTCCATTTGCAGCTCCAGAATTTCCAGCACGGAGCCCTCTCCGCAGCTTGCCCAGAGGCGTCCGCCTGCGCTCTCCAGCGTGCCCGGCGGGCCGGCAGGAGGCCGGTCCGCGGGACGGGCGCGCCAAATGTGGAGCAGCTTGCCATGCAGCCAGGAATAGGCGCCGGGCCAGGGAACGAAGGCGCGCACCCGGTTGGCGATCTCGCGCGCGGTGCGATTCCAATCAATGCGGCCGTCTTCCTTGCGGAGCATGGG
>JBMFPL010000050.1:0-13514 GCA_049969115.1 Bryobacteraceae bacterium
AAGGTCTCGCGCACCAAGTTGCGCGATCTGGTCCCCGTCTACCAGGAGGGCGCCGTGGATCGCGACCTGCTCACCGAAGGCGCCCGCCAACTGACCGAGTATTTCCAGAGCAAGGGATACTTCCACGCCAGGGTGGATTTCAAGTTCCGGCACGACGGCGATCGGCAGCTCATCGTGTTCGACGTGGACCGCGGCCCCCGGGAAAAACTGGTCGAGGTCACCATTCACGGCAACCGCTACTTTGACGAAGGCGCCATCCGCGAGCGGATGGCGGTTCGCCCGGCAGCTTTCCCCCATCTGCGCTACGGCCGCTTCAGCGACCAGATGCTCCAAGACGACCTGGAAGCGATCGCCGCCCTCTACCGCGCCAATGGCTTCCGCGAGGTCAAAGTCCAGTCCAAGGTAGTCCACGGTTACCGAGGCAAACGCGATCACATGGCCGTGCACATCGAAATCGAGGAAGGCCCGCAGTGGCGCGTGGCTTCGGTGAAGCTGGAGGGCGTAAGTCCCGGGCACGAGCCCGCTATCCGCAACCTCTTGCAATCCGGCGAGGGTCAGCCTTTCAGCGAAGCCAACGTCGCCATTGACCGCGAGAACATCCTCGATTATTACAACGACCTGGGTTACACGGACGCGGCCTTCCAGTGGAGCTGGCGGCCGGTCGGGGCAAACCAGGTCGAGCTTGCCTTTACCATCCGCGAGGGGCAGCGGAAGTACGTCCGCGGGATCCTGCTCAGCGGGCTGCGAATCACCGATCCTGAACTGGTGCGCAGGCGGCTGCTGCTGGCGCCCGGCGATCCCTTGTCGCGCAGCGCCCTGCTGGATACCCAGCGGCGGCTGTACAATCTGCGGATTTTCGCCAAGGTGGATGCGGCGTTACAAAACCCCGCCGGGGAAGAAAACGAAAAGTATGTGCTGCTCGATTTCGATGAATCGAAACGTTACTCGTTGACTGTCGGTTTCGGCGCGCAAATCGAAAAGATAGGCGGGGACGAACTCAGTTTCGAAGCCCCCGCTGGCAAACCGGGTTTCAGTCCTCGCGTTTCTTTCGACGTGGCGCGTAACAACCTGTGGGGCAACGGGCACAACTTGAGTCTGCGCACCCGCCTTTCGACGGTGCAAAAGCGCGGCATCGTCAGTTACGAAGCGCCCCAGTTTCGCGGCAGCTCGGTCTGGAACCTGCTGCTGAGCACGATGTACGACGACTCCCGCGACGTGCGCACCTTCACTGCCCGCCGCCAGGAGGGCACCATCCAGCTCGGCCAGCGACTCTCGCGAGCGAACACACTGCTTTACCGCTTTACCTACCGGCGCGTGACCGTGGACCCGGCAACACTGAAAATCAACCCGCTGCTGATCCCACTGTACTCGCAACCCGTGCGCCTGGGAATTTTGGCTGGTAACTTCGTGGCTGACCGCCGCGACGATCCCACCAACGCCACCCGTGGCATTTACAACACGCTGGACCTGGGCTGGGCATCGCGCGGGTTCGGTTCCCAAGCCGATTTCACCCGCCTGCTCGGCCAGAACGCCACTTATCACGCCTTCGGCTTCGGCCGCCGGTATGTGGTGGCCCGCTCGACCACCTTCGGCTGGCTGCACAATTTCAGGCGGGATGCCGAGATCCCCTTGCCCGAGCGCTTTTTTGCAGGAGGCGCCGAATCCCACCGTGGCTTCCCGCAGAACCAGGCAGGGCCGCGCGACCTCCTCACGGGTTTTCCTCTGGGTGGCGGCGCCCTGCTCTTGCACAAGCTCGAACTGCGTTTCCCCCTGTTGGGAGACAATCTGGGCGGGGTTCTGTTCCAGGACGCAGGCAACCTGTACTCCGGCCTGCGCTCGTTATCCTTGCGGGTGCGGCAACGCGACGTGACTGATTTCGATTACATGGTGCACGCAGTGGGGTTCGGTTTCCGTTACCGCACGCCTGTCGGTCCCATCCGCGTGGACCTGGCCTACACGTTCAATCCCCCGAGCTTCGTGGGGTTCAAAGGTACTCGCGAGGAGTTGCTGTTCGGCGGCGGGGTGCGCACCCTGCAACAGATCAGCCACTTCCAGTTTCACTTTTCTTTGGGGCAGGCGTTTTGAAGGCGGGCGTGCTGGCGTTGTGGCTCGTTGCCGGCCCAGGGCAGGGGCTGGTCCTGGACCGCATCGCGGTCACCGTGGACGACCGCGTCATTACCCTGAGCGACGTGCTCGAGGAGATCCGGCTCGCAGCCCTGCTGGATGGCGTCCCCGTGCAGATCACGCCCGAGAGCAAACGCCAGGCCGCCCGGCGGCTGGTCGAGCATGTCCTGTTGAGCCGCGACATGGAACTGACGCGCTACCCCCTGCCTTCGGACGAGGAGGTCAACCAGTTCATCGAACAGATCCGCAGAGCTCGTGGCCTCGACGCAAAGACCTGGGAGGCGGAGGCGCACCGCTACGAGATCGAACCGGACCGGCTGCGCGAGCACCTGCGAAGGCGCCTCGGCATTCTGCGCTACATCGCGTTTCGTTTCCGGCCCGAAGTACAGCCGGGGCCGGCGGACAGCTCCCAAGCCGCGCCGGCGGCCGATTCCCGCGTGGCGGGCGTTTCCGAGCGGGCGATTGCGGCCGCGCGCGAGGCCGCGCAATCGGCCCTCGCCGCGCGGCAAGTGGACGAGCTGGTGGACGCCTGGTTGCGCGAGGCCAAACAACGGGCGCGCATCCGGTGGCGGGAGGAAGCCTTCCAATGAAACACAGACGCAGAGTTTTGTTCCGGCTGGCGGCTGCCGCCACGCTGCTCTCGGTGGCCGTGGCGGGCCTTGCCCTGCTCCTGGCCTCGCAATGGTTCCACCGCCATCTGCGCGAGCGCATTGTCGCGGGCATCGAACGGGTGACGGGCGCGCGGGTCGAACTGGGCGCGTTTCATTTCGATCCGCGCCGCGTGGAGGTTCGCCTCGACGGCCTGGTCCTTCACGGTAAGGAAGACCCGGCCCAGCCTCCCCTGTTTCGCGCCGCTTCCATTCGCGCCAGCCTCAAGCTGCTCTCCTGGCTGAAGCCCTCCGTGGATCTCCGGTCGCTCTCCATCGCCGGCGGGCAGGTCCACTTGATCGTTTACCCGGACGGCAGCACGAATCTTCCCGCGCGCGAAGGCCCGCCCGTGAGCCGGCGCAAGATCGTCGAACAATTGGTGAAGCTGGCGGTGGACGATTTCCGGCTGGATGACGGCCTCTTGCTGCTCCAGGAGCGTCGCGTGCCGCTGGCCGTTCATGCCACTGCGTTGCGGGTGCAACTCGGCTATGACTTCCAGCGGCCCGCCTACCAGGGCGAGTTTTCGGCCAGCCGCCTGGAACTCACGTTGGCCTCCCTGAAAACGCTGCCGCTTGCTGTGCAAGGCGTGGTGCGGCTGGACGACCGGCGGCTGGAACTGGCGCCTGTGAGGCTGGCTTACGCCGGCTCGTCCGGTGAGCTCAGCGGCGCCTTGGAAAACTGGGAGTCCCCACGTTTGAGCCTGCGCTATGCAGCCCGCCTGCGCCTGGAGGAATTGAGACCAGCGCTCGGCGTGGCGGAGCTGCCGCGGCACGGAGAAGTCTGGGTCGAGGGCCAAGCCGGATTGGGCGGCGGAGAGCCGGAGCTCACCGGCAGCATGCGCGCTGCCGGCCTCCTGCTGGAATACGAAGGCATCCACCTGAGCGGCGTCCGCGCTACAGCGAACTTCAGGCTAGCCCCAGGAGTGCTCGAGTGGCGGGACTTGAGCGCCGCCGTTGGCGATGGCTTGCTGACCGGACGCGGCCGCTGGTTAGGCTGGCGTGACCTCAGCTTCCAGGGTTCGGTTAAAGAAATCACCTTGCGCTCGCTGCTCCAGGCCGCCGGTCGCCCGAAAGTCTCTTACGACTCGCGACTCAGCGGGACCGTGGTTATCGCCGCGCAGACCGCCGGGGGCCGCATTAGGAGCTGGCGCGTCAAGACGGCCCTCGACCTTGCCCCGGACATCGGCCGTCATCCCCTGAGCGGTCACATGGAAGCCAGCTACGACGGCGTGACGGGCAAGCTGGCGCTGGCTCCCTCGTGGCTACTTACCCGCTCCACACGCCTGGAGATCAGCGGGACGTGGGGCGAGCGGCTCGCCCTGACCTTGCGCAGCGCTGACCTCGCTGCTATCGAACCGCTCCTGCCCGCGGAGCTGCGTGCCAGGGGCGGTCCGCCCATCGCGCTGGAAAGCGGCGGCTCGCTGCAATTCCATGGCACCGTGCGCGGCTCCCTCGATAAGCCTCAACTGGAGGGGCACGTCTCGCTGCGCTCTTTCCGTGCAGGCGAATGGTCCTTCGACCTCACCACGGGCGACGTCGAAGTTTCACCAGATTCCGTTGGCGTCCGCCAGGCCCTGATCAAAGGGCGCGAGTTCTCGCTGACGGGCTCCCTACGCGCCGCCCTGCACGGTGGAAAGCTGGCGCACGGGGCCCCGGTTCATCTGGCTGCATCGCTCGAAACGCCGGACGTGGCAAAGCTGATCGCGCGCCTCGGCGCCGGAATTGCCGTCTCAGGGCGCCTGAAAGCGTCGGTCATGGCTTCGGGTACGCTAGCGCAACCGGACGTGAAGGCTCACTGGGAACTCGCGAGCGGAACCGTATTGGGCGAGCGCGTAGAACGGCTTGCCGGCGAAGCGACCTACCGCGATCACACGCTTGCCGTTCGCCGGCTGGAGGCGCGTGCGGGTGGGGCCACGGTGAGGCTCTTCGCCGCGTACCGGCATGACAAGGACGACCCTGCGCGGGGCAACCTGCTTTTCGAGCTGGCCGCGCAACGGCTGGACGCGGGCGCCCTGAACGTCGTGAAACGCGCAGCGCCGGCCACCGAGGCAATCCTCTCCGGTCAAGCCAAGGGAGAAATCCGCGTCGCAAACGACGCCCTGCGGCTGGTCGCACTGGCAGGCAAAGCGACGATCACAAGACTCTCTTGGCAAGGAGTGCGGCTCGGCGAGCTTTCCCTCCAGGCGTCCACGATCGGCTCGATCCTGTCGCTCGACGCGCGAGGCAGAGTGGGCGGCGCGGACCTGGTGGGGTGCAGCCGCTGGGACCTCGGAAAAAATTACGCAGGCAGCGGCGAGATCGCATTCGGGCGCATGCGGCTGTCAGAGTGGCTGTCGCGCGTGGGAGCGACGACCAGGGCAGGCGCGGGTGGCCCATCCCCCAAGCTCCCGCTGGAAGTGATCGCCGAGGGAAAGCTTGCCTTCCAGGCGGCATCCCTCCCGTCCGGTCCATGGAATGGTACGCTCGAGCTGGGCAGACTGGAGCTGGAACCCAGAGCGTTGCGAGCCAGGGCCGAAGCATTGACGCTGCGCAACGACGGCCCCTGGATTATCGCCGGCGATGCTGAGCAAGCTCGCATTCGCAAGGCGCGCCTGGTCGGCCAGGGAGTAACCCTGGACATTTCCGGCGGATTTCGCATGGCCTCGCGTTACCCGCTCGATTTGCGATGCCAGGGTTCCGCGGATCTCGCCCTGCTGGGCGCTCTCGATCCCGCGCTCCGCGCAGGCGGCACGCTAGTAGTGGACGCCACGCTGCGCGGTTCCCCGGCGAGGCCGGACTGGTACGGCCGGCTGGACGTGCAAGAGGCCTTCCTCAGCCATGCGTCCTTTCCCAACGGTCTGGACAAACTCAACGGCGTGCTCTTCCTGTACCGGGACCGCGCCACCATCGAGAAACTTACAGCGGAAAGCGGGGGCGGGAAAGTCAACTTACAAGGCTTCCTGGCTTTTGGCGACCCGCCTACTTACTGGATTCAGACCCGGGCTGCCGATGTCCGCGTGCGGTATCCCGAAGGATTGAGTTCCACCCTGAGCGCAATCCTTTCGCTGACGGGCAATCCAGCCCAGAGCGTGCTCGCCGGGGAAGTCACGGTCACACGCGCAGCCTTCCATCCCCAGACTGACCTCGGATCCCTGCTGGTGCGCAGTGCACAGCGGCCGGAAACGCTTTCCCACCCTTGGCTGGGAAATCTCCGGCTGGACGTTCGCATCCGCACTGCGCCCCAGGTGCGCCTGGAAACTTCCCTGACCCGCAGCTTGCAGGCGGAGGCCGACATGCGCCTGCGCGGCACCGCCCTCCGCCCGGCCTTGCTCGGGCGCGCTCTCATCAGCCAGGGCGAGATCCTGTTTTTCGGCAACCGGTATGCGATCGAGTCCGGGGAAATCCTGTTTGTCAACCCGGGCCGCATCGAGCCGGTCCTGAATCTTCACCTGGGGACGCGCGTGCGCGGCGTAGAAGTCACCCTGAACATCAGCGGCCCGCTCAACAAGGCGGCGGTGACTTATCGCTCGGACCCACCCCTCGCCTTCTCCGATATCGTGGCGCTGCTCGCCACCGGTCGCACGCCCAGCAGCGCTCCCGGCCTGGTGGGAACGCGATCCGAGTTCGCCCAGAGCTGGGAGCAGGCCGGCGCCACCGCACTGGTAAGCCAGGCCATCGCCAGCCCGCTGGCCAGCAGGCTCCATCGTTTCCTCGGCGTGAGCCGCCTTAAGATAGACCCGACCGTGCGCGGCATCGAAAATACTGCCGGCGCCAATCTTACCCTGGAACAGCAAATTACTCCCGACATTACCCTGGTCTACGTAACCAATCTGGGGCGCGCCCAGCAGCAAACTATCCGGCTAGAATGGGATTTCACGCGGAATTTCTCCGCTTTGGCGGTTCGCGAGGCCAACGGGTTATTCGGCGTGGATTTCCTTTACAAGAAACAGTTCAAATGAGCGTGGGACGGGCCGCTTATACCATGGTCGCGGGGGCGGGTTTCCCGCAGGCTTCGCTAAAATGGGGAATGAACCCGATGCCAGGCCTCCTGCAAGGCAAGAACGCACTTATTCTGGGGGTCGCCAACCGCTGGAGCCTGGCGTACGCCATCGCCGAAGCTTTCCGGCGCGAGGGCGCAGCGATAACCCTGACTTACCAGGGGGAGCGCCAGCGGGCCACCGTCGAGGGGCTGGCTGGCGAGCTCGGCGCCGAACGGGTGCTCCCTTGCGACGTGACCCAGCCCGCGGATATGGACCATCTCGCCGGGACGCTCGCCCGCGACGGGCACCCGCTTGACGCCATCGTTCACAGCATCGCCTACGCGCCCCGCGAGGATCTCGCCCGTCCTTTTCTGGAAACCTCCGAGCCCGGCTTTCTGGTGGCTCATCGCGTCAGCGCGTACTCGCTGGTCGCCATCTCCCGGGTCGCGGCGCCTTTCATGACGCGGGGCGGGTCTATCACCACGCTGACCTATCTCGGCTCGACGCGGGTGGTGCCCAACTACAACGTCATGGGCGTGGCCAAGGCCGCCCTGGAAGCCTGCGTCCGTTACCTGGCCAGCGAGCTGGGGCCGCGCGCCATTCGGGTCAACGCCATCTCCGCCGGTCCCATCAAGACCGCTTCCGCGCGCGCCATCAAGGACTTCTCCTCGATACTCGACGCGGTGGCGGAACGCGCCCCGCTACGCCGCAATGCCGAACCGGGCGAGGTGGCCGACGCCGCGGTCTTTCTGGCCAGCGAGCTCGGCCGGGGCGTCACAGGCAATATCCTGTTCGTGGACGCGGGCTACCAGATCATGGGGCTCTGAGCGCGAGCTCCGGAGCGGCCGGCGCCCCAGGCGCGCCGCCGCCCGCCGTTTCTGTGCTAGGATTCAACCCGAAAGGGAGGCTCCCATGCGGCTGCTGCTGGCCCTGCTGTTCTCCAGCGTGTACGTGCTGGCCCAGGGAACCACGTCCCGCGTGCTGGGCCTGGTCCAGGATCCCACGGGCGCGGCCGTGCCCGGCGCCACCGTACAGCTCACCAACGAAGCTACCGGCGCTGTCTTCACCACGCGCACTTCCGAAACCGGCGCCTACGTTTTCGAGGCGGTGCAATCCGGCCGCTACACGATCACAGTGGAGGCGGCCGGCTTCAAACGCTTCGTCAGCCGCGGCAACGAGGTGACCATCGGCCAGCCCACCACGGTGAACGTCAAGCTCGAAGTAGGAGCTCTGGTCGAGCAGATCGAAGTCAGCGCCAGCTACGAGCTGGTGCAGACTTCGACCTCGGGCAATATCGGCAACCTCTTTACCGACCGCATGATCCGCGATTTGCCGCTGGTGGGCACACGCGGGCGCAACCCGCTGACGCTGGTGCTCCTGCAACCCGGCGTAGTCTCCGGCGCCAACACCGGCGGCGGCGTGCACGTCCACGGCGCGCGCGACCGCGCGTGGAACTTCACCCTGGACGGCATAGACATCAACGAGACCAGCGCCGGCGGGTCCAACTTTTCGCCCCTGCGCACCAACCCGGACTCGCTGGCCGAATTCCGCGTGCTGACCTCGAGCTTTACCGCCGATTACGGGCGCAATAGCGGGGGCCAGGTGACTATGATCACCCGCTCTGGCTCGAACGAATTCCACGGCTCCGCCTTCTGGTTCTACCGCACGCCGCGGCTGAACGCCAACGAGTGGGAGAACAACCTGAACGGTGTGGGCAAGCGGCAGTTCGTGCAGCACATCTGGGGCGGGAGCCTGGGCGGCCCCATCGTGCGCAATAAAACATTCTTTTTCGCTAACGTCCAATTGCTGCGGGCCTTGCAGACCGGCCTGGTCAACCGGACCGTCTACACCGCCGAGGCCCGCCGCGGCATCCTTCGCTACGTGCGCGGCGGCCGCAACCGCCCCGCAGGCGTCCCCGACGCCTCGGTGGACGCCGCCGGCAACGTCCTGCCCGGCGTGAACATCGGCACTTACAACGTAGCCACCAGCGATCCTGAACGCTTCGGCCTGGACAAGACCATCCAGGCGCTGCTGGCCCAGACGCCGCTGCCTAACAACTTCATGGGCGGCGATGGCCTCAACACCGCCCTGTTCACTTTCACCGCAGCGGAGAAAGAAAAGCAGCACGACGCCATCATCAAGGTGGACCATATCTTCAACGAACGCAATACCGTCTTCGCCCGGATCGCTTTCGGCCAGCAGAACACCTTCTGCGACTCCGCCAACTCGGGCCAGCCCATGTTCCCAGGCACGCGCTGCCTGGTGGACACCTACCGCACCCCCAAAAATCTGGCCGCCAACTGGCGGTGGAACCCCTCGCCCAGCGTCACCAACGAGCTGGTCTTTGGCTTTAACCGCTTCACCTTCGATTTCCAGATGCCCAACGCCGATCTGAACAAAGTAACCATGTACGGCCCGGTGGCCATCGACGCCGAATACAGCTTCGGCAACAAGCGGCAGCTGCACACCTGGCAGTTTGTGGATAATTTCGCGTGGTTCCGCGGCTCCCACGCGCTCAAGTTCGGAACCAACCTGCGCTACCAGCAACACGTGGACGTGCGCGGCTCTATCGCCGGACAGAACGCCACCCAGGCCGTCAACTTCTCCACGGCGGTGAACACGGTGGATCCCGCCACCTTCGGATTGCCGCCCGACCTCAACGTAGCTTTCGACCGGCCCGCCTTCCAGAGCCATATCAACTTCTTGCTGGGCCGCGTCGGCAACATTACGCGCGGTTTCCCCTCCCGGGGCGATCAGTTCATAGAAGGCCTCTATGACTTCGACGCACGCTACCCCGAGTACGACTTTTATGCCCAGGATACCTGGAAGGTGCGGAAAAACCTCACGGTCGACCTCGGCCTGCGCTGGGAGTTGAAACTGGCGCCGCGCAATCCCGGTGATCGCATCACCCACCCCGACCAGCTCGTGCAGGCCGGGGCGCCAGCCACGCAGACCCTGAAATGGATCAAGGGCACGCTCTTCGACAATTCCCTGCACAACCTGGGTCCCTCGGTGGGAATCGCCTGGGACCCCACCGGCAGCGGCAAGAACTCGGTGCGCGTCAATTACCGCATTGCTTACGACCGCCTGAACACCTTCGTCCTTTCTTCCTCGATTTTCCAGAATCTGCCCGGCCAGACCCAGGGCGTCAACGACACCAGTTTCGGCCAGGCCGGCGGGCGCCTGACCAACTTACCCCGGCTGAAGCCGCCCTCGGTGAAGCCCAGCGAACTCGCCCAGCCTGCGCCTTTCTCCAACAACCTGATCACGGTGGTGGATCCCCAGTTCAAGATGCCCACCACGCACATGTGGAGCCTTTCGATCCAGCGCGAAATCGCGCACCGCACGGTGCTCGATGTCACCTACATCGGCCGGCGGGCCTATCACCTGTTCGGCGCTTACGACGCCAACCAGGCCGAGATTTTCCGCAACGGTTTCCTG
The DNA here is from genome assembly GCA_049969115.1 of Bryobacteraceae bacterium. GTDB lineage: Bacteria > Acidobacteriota > Terriglobia > Bryobacterales > Bryobacteraceae > DTHT01. The sequence continues at coordinate 10,172 of JBMFPL010000050.1, forward strand.
GAAGCCTTCAAAGTGGTCAAGGCGGGCGGAGAGTCGGACTTGATGAACCGCCTGTTGCGCGCCGATTCGCGCCTGCGCCCGTGCGAGACCGGCTCGCAGATGGTGCGCAGACTGTACGCCTCCACGCTGGACCTGAACTCGGTGGCTGCCCTGGCCGCTTCCATCGCCACGCGCTTGCAGGGCACGCCTGCGCGATCGGTGACTGACCTGTCGGGCATGGGACCGTTCTTCTTCATCCCCTTCCCGCAGTTCGGGGGCGGCATGCGCGTGATTGACTCCAACGATTTCTCCACTTACCACACGCTGGAAATCCAGGTAGAGCGGCGCTTCTCCGGCGGGCTGCACTACCAAGTCTCTTACACGTGGGCCAAGTCTCTGGATACGCGCTCTTACGATCCGGCCTTCACTGTGGTGGCCACAGCCAATGCCCAGTCGGCTTCCTCCACGCCCTTCGACATTTACAACCGCCGCCTCAACTACGCGCGCTCGGATTTCGACCGCAGGCACGTGCTGCAATCCAACTGGAGCTGGGAGCTGCCGGTGGGCAAGCGGCGCAAGTGGGGAACCAGCCTGCCAGCGGTCGCCGATGCGGTGGTCGGGGGCTGGCAGCTTACCGGTTACCTGCGCCTGACTTCCGGCCGCCCCTTCACCGTTTACTCCGGGTCTTACACGTTCGGCAGCATCCAGCAGTCGCCCGCCAACTGTTCCGGCTGCGACCGCAGCATGGGCCAGTTGTTCGACGATCCTGCCTCCGGCCTGAAGTGGTACCTCGACCAGGCCGAGCGGGCCAAATTCTCAATTCCCGCTCCGGGCGAGTTCGGGAACACCGGGCGCAACTTCCTGGAAGGGCCGGGATTCTTTAACATGGATTTGGCCGTGCTCAAGCGCTTCGGGCTGCGCCGGGAGGGCTTTGAGCTGGAAGTGCGCGGCGATTTTACCAACCTCACTAACTCGCCGTCGTTTGGCTTCCCCACTGCCACCATCACCTCCACCATCTTCGGCCGGGTGCACGACAGCGTGGTCAGCAGCTCGCGCAAGATCCAGTTGGGCGCCAAAGTTTATTTCTGATTGCGGCGCGCCGTGGGTGGATGGGCGATCACGCCAATCCGTGGCGGCGATAAAACCAGCTCTTGGCTGTCTCCACAAGCAAGAGATAAGTCAGCGTCAGGCCGGCCAGGACGGTTAGCAGCTCGGGCGGCAGTGGCGTGAACCCCAGCCATGGCGCGGCAGGGGTGTACGGCAGCAAGGCCCCCACCACAGTCACGCCCGCTACCCCAAGCGCCAACGTCCCGCTCGGGCAGCTGCGCCAGGGCTTCCCTGCAGTTCGAATCACCAGCACCACCAGGCTCTGGGTAGCCAGGGATTCGACGAACCAGCCGGTGCGGAACAGAGCCGGATTCGACCACCCGTTGAACCATACCAGCAACAGGGCAAAGGTCAGGAAGTCATAAAGCGAGCTCAACGGTCCCATGAGCGTCATGAACTGCCTGATGAAGGCTATGCGCCAGCGCTTGGGCCGGGCCAGCAGGGCCCTGTCCACCCGGTCGCCAGGCAAGCCCAATTGCGCGCTGTCGTAAAGGAAGTTGTTCAAGAGAATCTGCGTGGGCAGCATCGGCAAGAACGGCAACAGGAGCGCGGCCGCCGCCATGCTGAACATGTTACCGAAGTTGGAGCTGGTGCTCATGAGAACGTATTTAGTAATGTTCGCGAAGCACCGCCGCCCTTCCAGCACGCCCTGATTGAGTACGGACAAATCCTTTTCGAGCAGAATGACATTGGCTGCCTGCTTGGCCACCGAGACGCCGCCGGCTACGGATATCCCCACGTCGGCGGTGTGCAGGGAAGGAGCGTCGTTGATGCCGTCGCCCAGGTAGCCGACCACGTGCCCGCGAGCTTTAAGCGCCAGGATGACGCGGTTTTTCTGCTGCGGCGACATGCGGGCGAACAGGGCGCCTTGCTCGGCGTACCAGGCCAGCACGGCGTCGTCCATGGAATCAACCTGCTCGCCGGTGAAAATCGCGCCGGCCGCCAGCCCGACGTCGCTGGCCACCTTGCGAGTCACGTAGGGATTGTCGCCCGTCAGAACCACCACGCTGATGCCGGTACGTCGCAAGTCGGCCAAATCCCCGGCCAGGCCCGGCTTGGGCGGATCCAGAAAAGCGGCGAACCCCGCCAGCGTCATGTCATGCTCACTGGCGGTGCCGAAGGTCGCGCTGTTCTCCGGCCTGCGGAAGGCGACCGCCAGCGTGCGATAGCCCTGTGCGCTCAAGGCTTGGAAAGTCTCTGTGGCCTTAGCCCGCAGCGCCTCGTCGAGCGGCCGGACGGCACCCTTCACCAGGGCCGTGGCGCAGATCTCCAGCATGCTCTCCACTTCGCCCTTGGTGACCATCACAAGCTCCTCGCCCCGGCGCAACACGACCGAGAGCCGCTTGCGCGTGAAATCGAAAGGAATCTCGTCCTGCTTGGCGTACTCGGATGCTGGAGGGTGCTCATGCTTCAGGATGGCAGCGTCCAGCGCACTGGGCACGCCGCCCTGAAAATAACTGTTCAGGTAGGCCAGCCGTAGAACCTCCGGGCTGTCCTCGCCCAGGATGTCCACCTGCCTGTCGAGCGCGACATCGCCCTCGGTGAGCGTGCCTGTCTTGTCGGTGCAGAGAATGTCCAGACTCCCAAAGTCCTCGATCGTCGCCAGTTGCTTGACCAGGACCTTGTTGTTGGCCATGCGGCGGGCCCCGTGGGCCAGGGTGACCGTGATGATCATGGGCATCATTTCCGGCGTCATTCCCACCGCCAGCGCCACCGAAAACAAGAAGGACTCCAGCGGTGGCCGGTGCAGCAGCAGGTTCACCAGCAGCACGAACAGCACCAGCATCAGGATGAGTCGCGTGATCATCCATCCGAAGTGGCGCATGCCCCGGCTGAACTCAGTCTCCGGCGGCTGCAGCGCCAGTCGGCTGGCGATCCGTCCAAACACGGTCTGGCGCCCCGTGCGCACAACCAAAGCCAGGCCCCAACCGGTATCGACGCTGGTCCCCAAAAACACACAGTTCACCGCCTCCGACAGGTTGCCCGTGCTCGCCGGAAGCTCAAGGGCCACCTTATCCACTGGCAGAGACTCGCCCGTGAGCGCCGCCTCGCGCACATGCAGATCCTTAGCCTCCAGCAACCGGGCATCTGCCGGGACCAGGTCTCCAGCCGATAGGACAATTACGTCGCCCGGCACCAGCTCTGCGGTGGGCAGCCTCGCTTCCCGCCCGTCTCTTAGCACAGCGGCCGTCGTGGGAACTTGCCGCCGGATCGCCTCCACCGCCTTCTGCGCCCGGTATTCGACCCGAAAGTTCAC
>JBMFPL010000051.1:0-13399 GCA_049969115.1 Bryobacteraceae bacterium
CATGCCGATGGATGTACTGCTGGGCAAGCCCCCGCGCATGCGGCGCGAGGTCACCATCCACAAGTTCGAGCTCAAGAGCCGCAAGAGCGAACGGTTCCTGGAAGGCGCGCGTTTCTTCGCGGTGTCGCACAACGGGGAAAAGGTCCTCTACCGCAAGGGCGACCAGTGGGCCATCGCCGGCGGCGCGCAGCCGCCCAAGCCCGGCGAGGGCGTGCTGAAACTGGAGACCATGGAGGTTCGCGTGGACCCGCAGGCCGAGTGGCGGCAGATGTTCCGTGAGGTCTGGCGCATCGAGCGCGATTTCCTCTACGATCCGGGGCTGCACGGCCTCGATCTGGCCGCCGCCATCAGGAAGTACGAGCCGTTTCTGGACGGCATCGCTCACCGCGAGGATCTCAATTACCTGTTTTCGGAAATGCTGGGCGAGCTGTGCCTGGGGCATGTGCGCGCGGGAGGCGGGGCATTCCCTGAAATGCGCCGGGTGAGCGTGGGCCTGCTGGGCGCCGATTACCGCATCGAGAACGGCCGGTACCGGTTCGCGCGCATCTACAGCGGCGAGAACTGGAATCCCGAGCTGCACGCGCCGCTGACCCAGCCCGGCGTGAACGTGCAGGAAGGCGAGTACCTGCTGGCGGTCGACGGCCGCGAGGTCCGTCCGCCGGCAAATCTCTACCGTTTCTTCGAAGGCACGGCGGGCAAGCAGGTGCGGCTGCGCGTGGGGCCGGATCCGACCGGCGCCAACTCGCGCGAAGTGATCGTAGTGCCGGTGGAAAGCGAAGCCGCCTTGCGGCACTACGCCTGGATCGAGGAAAATCGCCGCAAGGTGGATCGCATGAGCGGCGGGCGCGTGGCTTACGTCTATTTGCCCAATACCGCCGAAGCAGGTTACGCCAGCTTCAACCGTTATTACTTCTCGCAGATTGACAAGCAGGCGGCTATCATTGACGAGCGCTTCAACGGCGGGGGCATGGCCGCCGATTACATCATTGACGCGATGCGGCGCCCCCTGATGAATTACTGGGCTACGCGCTACGGCGAGATTTTCACCACGCCGCTGGCCGCCATCTTCGGGCCGAAAGTGATGATCGTCAACGAGTACGCCGGCTCCGGGGGCGACGCCATCGCCTGGTATTTCCGCAAGGCCAGGATCGGGCCGCTGGTGGGCAAGCGCACCTGGGGCGGGCTGGTGGGTGTTTTCGGCTTCCCGCCGCTGATAGACGGCGGCATGGTCACCGCACCCAACCTGGCGTTCTTCAACACCGAAGGCGACTGGGAAGTCGAGAACCGCGGCGTGCCGCCCGACATCGAGATCGAGTTCGACCCGGCCGCCTGGCGCCAGGGCCGCGATCCTCAACTGGAAAAGGCGGTCGAGCTCGTGATGGAAGCCCTGAAAAAGAATCCGCCACCCGTGCCCAAAAAGCCGCCCTACCCCAACTATCACAAAACGGCGCCGGCGCGCTGATCCCCATCCACCGCCGGCTGCGGTAATCTTGATCCCAGCGGGCAGACGCCCGCCAGCGAGGGATCCATGTTGCTCGACTACCTCCGCCGCACCAGCCGCCGCGAGCTGTTCCGCGCCAGCGGGATGCTAGCCGCCATGGGACTGGCGCCCGCGCGCGCCCGGGCCTCGCAGGCGACCCACGATCTGCGCAACAACATCTACACCGCCATCGGCGTGCGCCCCTTGATCAACTGCAAGGGAACCTTCACTATCATCAGCGGCTCACTCACGCTGCCCGAAGTCAAGCGCGCCATGGATGAGGCCTCGCGCTTCTACGTCCACCTGGACGAGCTCATGGAAGCGGTGGGCAAGCGCCTGGCCGAGCTGACGGGTGCCGAGTGGGGCATCGTCACGGCGGGCTGCGCCGCCGCGCTCACTCACGCCACCGCCGCATGCATCGCGGGCGGGGATCCGGAAAAGATCCAGCGCCTGCCTGACCCACGACTGAAGAACGAAGTGATCGCACCGCGCTATTCACGCAACGTCTACGACCACGCCATCCGCATGCTGGGCGTGCGCATCGTGGAGGTCTCCAACAAGGAGGAACTGGCGGCTGCCATCAACCCGCGCACCGCCCTGATCATGGTGCTGGCGGGCCCGGGCGATCGCGGGCCGTTGGGGCTGGACGTCATTGCAGAAGTGGCCAAACCGCGCGGCATCCCCATCCTGGTGGACGCCGCCGCCGAGCGCCTCACCATCCCCAACGTCCACCTCCAGCGCGGCGCCACCCTGGTGGCCTACAGCGGAGGCAAGTGCCTGCGCGGGCCGCAGTGCGCCGGCCTTCTGCTGGGCTCGAAGAACCTGCTCCAGGCCGCGTTCCTCAACAGCGCGCCCCATCACTCTTTCGGCCGCTCGATGAAAGTGGGCAAGGAGGAGATCATGGGGATGCTGGCCGCCGTGGAAGCGTGGGTCAAGCGAGACCACCAAGCGGAATGGGAGCAGTGGGAATCCTGGCTGGACCGCATCGCGCAGCGGGTGCAGCGGATCCGCGGCGTAGAGACCGAGGTGCTCCAGCCCGAGAGTCTCTCCAATCAGGCGCCGCGCCTCCGCATTTCCTGGGACGGCACGAAGCTGGGAATCTGGGGGCAGGCGGTAGAAAAATTGCTCTTCGACGGCGACCCACGCATCGTGCTGGCTGGGTCCACCGGCACGGCGCGCGATCCGGTGCGCAGCTCGGTGACGATCATGCCCTATATGATGTCGCCGGGCGAGGAGGAGATCGTCGCCGAGAAACTCTACGCCCTGTTTGCCAGGCGGCCCAAGCTGGAGGCGCCGGCGCGCCCGGGGATGCCGCCGGCCCAGGTGGCGGGCCAGTGGAGCGCGCGCTTGGAGTTCGTCTACGGCAGCGCCGAGCACAGTTTCGTGTTCGAGCAGGACGGGACCGAGCTGGTGGGCACCCACCGCACCGAGACGCTCGCCTCGGATCTGCGCGGCTGGGTGGAAGGGGACCGTATCTGGTTCCGCAGCTCGCACCCGTTCGAAGGCACGCGGATTGTTTACGAGTTCGAGGGCCGGGTCACGGCCGATGGCATGGAAGGACAGGTAGGTCTGGACGAATACGGGACAGCGCGATGGAAAGCAGTGCGGCACCGCTACCGCGCGCCTGGCGGTGTGGTTCGGCCCGTCAAAAACATTTAGCCGGAGTTTGTTTTATTGGGGCCGGCCCACGGAGATGATGTACAGCGGCGCTTCCTCGGCCGCTAACCCGGTGACGCGCTTAACCCCGGGGTCGTCGAAAGCGCCCACGGTCACGCTGCCCAGCCCTGACGCGACGGCTTGCAGGCAAATGTTCTGGCCGGCGTGACCCGCCTCCATGTAGACGTAGCGCTGCGCCCGCTCGCCATAGCGCCGCGCGGTGCGCTCGTAGACGCCCGCGATGACGAACGCGGTCGGGGCCTGCGCGATGAACTGCTGGTTCAGCGCGGCTTCGGCCAGCGCCCTGCGCCGGTCTCCCTCAGCCACGCGCCCCAGCTCGTGGCGCTCCGGACGGTACTTGTAGACGCCGGCGGGCAGCCCTTCCACGTTGCCGACCACCACGTAAATCTCGAGCGGGTAGAGCGCCCCCGCCGAAGGAGCAGTGCGCAGGCGCTCGCCTCCCGTGATGCCCTGCGCGGCCCACAACAATTGCCCAAGCTCGGCTAGCCTGAGCGCGTCCTCGCGATAAGCGCGAACGGAGCGCCGCGTTGCCAGGCACCGCTCCAGCGAGACCTTGCCGTCGCGCTGTGGCGCGGGCAGCCGGATGGCGCCTGCCTGCTCGCTGGCGAGCAACCACACGGGCGTGACCAATCCCGCGATCAGAAACAGCCTCGATCTCATTCGAACCTCCTTGGCCGCCGCCAACCCCGTGGCCGATTATATGCTACGCACAAAGCCGAGCCTCGCCACCGCGGCACGCGCCCGGCTGCGTTCGGATCGGCGCCGGAAGCATCCAGGGGGACGCTGCCGCCAGTGTCGCTTCTGGTGGCAGGCACGAGGCGGCGGGCACGTCGAGCGGATCCCAAGGCACGCCGGCGCTGCCCGGAGCTACCCGGACGGCCGCGCAAATCGCTACCATGTTGAATGGAGGAATGGCCGAGTGGTCGAAGGCGGCGGTCTTGAAAACCGCTAGGGCCGGAAGGCCCTCGGGGGTTCGAATCCCTCTTCCTCCGCCATCCGCCCCTTGCACCCGCATCATCGCCGCAAAAGGTCGCGTCGCTGGCCCAGGCGGCAGGGATGCAACGACCCGCTGTGCTATCATGGAGAGCTTCCTGACCTGAAAAGGAGCGCGGCGGGGGAGGACGTGCGTCCCAGCAGATCGCTCGGGGGCGGCGGTCGCGCCGCCTGATGCTCATGGCCGGATCCGGTTCATCCTCTGCATCGCCGGCTCGCTTCCGCGAGCGCGCCGAGTTGCTCGACTTCCTGCTGGAGGTCGCCGAGGTCACCTCGCAGACACTCAACCTGGAACAGTTGATGGCCAACCTGGCGGCCATCATCGCCAAGGTCATTCCTTACGAGCTGTTCGCCATCCTGCTTTACAGCGAGCGCCTAGGCGCGCTGCGCATCCGCTACGCCATCGGCCATCGCGAGGAGATCGTGCGCAACTTGATCATCGCGCTGGGCGAGGGAATCACGGGCGCCGCAGCGGCTTCGCGCGAGGCCATTTTGGTGCCCGACGTGCGCAAGGACCCGCGGTATCTGAGCGCCCTTGACGCGGTGCGCTCGGAACTGGCCGCGCCCATGATCGCGCGCGGCAAACTGGTGGGCGTCATTGACGTGCAATCCACGCGCGTCAACTCCTATACCGAATACGATCGCGCCTTGCTCAAGCTCATCGCCTCGCGCGCCGCTGTCGCCATTGACAACGCCCGGCTATACCGGCGGGTGGAGCGCCAGAACCGCACGCTGGCCACGCTGGCGCACCTGGCGCGCGACTTCTCCATCCTCGATCTCGAGCAACTGCTTCAGCACATCGCCCGCGCCATCAAGCGCCTGATCAACTACGACGCTTTCAGCATCCTGCTGGTGGATCAGGAGCGCTCGTGCCTGCGCCACCGCTTCAGCATCCGTTACGACAAGCGCGTTGAGCTGGACCAGATCCCGCTGGGCAAAGGGATCACCGGGGCAGCCGCCGAGCTGCGTGAGGTGGTGCGCGCCGATGACACCCTGGCCGACCCGCGCTACATCCCGTCGCATCCCGACATCCGGTCGGAAGTGGCCGTGCCGCTCATCGTGCGTGACCGGGTGATCGGCGTGATGGATCTGGAAAGCGAGCGCTACGCCTACTTCACCGACGAGCACGTGCGCATGCTCAGCCTGCTGGCGCCGCAGATCGCCATCGCGGTGGAAAACGCGCGGCTCTACGAAGAGCTGGCCCAGCGCCAGAAGCAGATGGAACAGGACCTGGAGGCAGCCCGCGAGCTGCAATCGGCGCTGGTCTGGCGCACCCCGCCCGAAATCGAAGGCCTCGAACTGGCCGTGGGTTACCGGCCTGCCCGCCAGGTGACGGGGGACCTGTGCCATTTCTACCCGCTGGACAGCGGCGAGGCCCTCATCGCTCTCGGGGACGTCAGCGGCAAAGGCGTGGCCGCCGCCCTTTACGGCGCGCTGGTCAACGGCCTGCTCATGAGCCTCGCACCCCGTCGCCGCTCACCCGCAGCTCTGCTGAAAGCGCTCAACCAGGCGCTGCTCGAGCGGCAGGTTTACGCGCGCTACGTGACGCTGCTCACGCTGCGCTGGCTTCCCAGTGCGCAACAAATGGTGATCGCCAACGCAGGAGGGATGCCGCCCCTGCTTTGCCGCCAGGGTGAAATTCTTAAGCCACGCGTGGAAGGCGTCCCTCTGGGACTGCTTCCCGATGCAGAACATGAGGAGGTGATCCTGCACGGCAAGGCGGGAGACCTGCTGCTGCTGTACTCGGACGGGGTGCCCGACCAGATGAACGGGCAAGGCGAGGACTACGGGCGCGACCGCCTGCTCGATGTCGTCCGCCGCCATTCCGACCGGTCCCCGCAAGAGCTGGTGAACGCCATCTTCGCCGATCTGGACCAGTTCAGCCAGGGCAGCGGACCCTCGGACGACCAGACCATTCTCGTGTTGCGACTGCGATGATTCCGGGCAATCCGTTTCAATACCGCGAAGGCGTGCTTCACTGCGAACAGGTGGACCTCAGCGAGATCGCGGCTCGCGCGGGCACGCCCTGCTACGTTTATTCTCGCGCCGCCATCCTGGAGCGCTTCCTGGCCTACCACGAGGCCCTGGCCAGCGTGCGGCACATGATCTGCTACGCGGTCAAGGCCAACTCGAACCTCGCTGTGCTCGCCCTGCTCGCGGGGGCGGGCGCGGGGTTTGACATCGTCTCGGGAGGCGAGCTGTATCGCGTCCGGCAGGCAGGCGCGCCCGCCTCGCGGGTGGTGTTTTCGGGCGCCGGCAAGACGGCGGAGGAAATCGAGTATGCCCTCGACGAAGGCATTCACAGCTTCAACGCCGAGTCCGAGGAGGAAGTGCGCCTGATTGACGCGCTGGCCGCGCGCCGCGGCGCCAGGGCGCGCGTGGCGTTGCGGGTCAACCCGGATATCCCCGCCCAGACGCACCCCTATATCGCCACTGGCACGCGCGAACACAAGTTCGGCATGGACGCCGACCAAGCCCTCGCCATCTGGCCACGCGCTGCGCAGTTGCCCCACGTCTCGCTGGAAGGATTGAGCTGCCACATCGGCTCGCAGTTGCTCGATCCGAGCCCGATACTCGCCGCCGCGGACCTGATGCTCGAGCTGGTGCGGGAGATCCGGGGCGCCGGCTTCGCGCTGCGGACCCTGGATCTGGGCGGCGGGCTGGGCGTGGCCTACCGCGTGGGGGAACCCAGGCCCGATGTGGCGGCCTTCGCCGCTGCCCTGGCGAGAAAGGTCGAGGGGCAGGATCTTTTCCTGATCCTCGAACCGGGCCGCTCGATCGTCGCCGAAGCCGGCGTGCTCCTGACGCGCGTGCTGTACCGCAAGCGGACCGGCTCCAAGGAGTTCGTGGTGGTGGACGCGGCGATGAACGACCTGATCCGCCCGGCCCTTTACCAGTCCCACCACGAGATCCTGCCGGTGCGGCTCACCACGTGCCCCGAGATCCTGGCCGACGTCGTCGGTCCCGTCTGCGAAACGGGCGATTACCTTGCGCGCGACCGCCGGCTGGCCAACGTCCTGCCGGGGGATCTGCTGGCCGTGGCCACCGCCGGCGCCTACGCCTTCGTGGCCGCATCCAATTACAACTCGCGCCCGCGTCCACCGGAGATCCTGGTGGCGGGCGACCGCTGGCGTGTGGTGCGCGCGCGCGAAACCTACCAGGACCTGATTCGCGGCGAAACGCCCTGAAGCCGGAAGCGGTACAATCCGGCTGATGCTGACGCGAAGGCAATTCGGTTCACTTCCACTGGCGGGACTGGCGGGCATGGCGCAACAGGAGCCGCGGGGCGACTGGGACGGCCCCGCCACCGTGAAAACGGTTTTCATCGCCGTGACCCGCCCCACCTGGCCCAACCCCAAATTCGACGTGGAGCGGGCACGCCGCGAGGCTGCCGCACATCTTGCGGAATGGGCGGCCCGCCACCCGAGTGTGTTGCGTCTCACCGGCGGCGAGATCGTGCGCACGGGCGAGGAAGCCGCCGCCCGGGCCCGGGCGCTCGAGCGCGATTCGGTGGATGGAGTGCTCGCCGTCACCCTCACCTCCGGCTCCGACGGCATGGTGCTCGCCGTGGCCAAAAGCGGCGTTCCCACATTGCTGTGGAACCAGCCCTACCTCGGGCACGCCTGGGGCAGCATGGCCGCATGGTTGCGGGCCGGCAACCGCGGCGATGTGCTGACCTCGGGCGATCCGGGCGACCTCGATGTCTACGCGCGCGTCTTTTACGCCATCCACGTCCTGCGCACGAGCAAGGTCGTGGTCGTGGTGCCCGAGCGTGGCCGCGAGGCCCACAGCGCGCAGGCCGCTGCCTTTACCCGCCGCTACGGCACCGCCTTCGAATACCTCGGCTACGCGGATCTGAAAGCCGCCTGGGAGGAAGTCCCGGCGCGCCAGGCCGAACAGGAGGCGGAGAATTTCCTGCGCGGCGCGCTGCGCGTGGTCGAACCTTCGCGCGAGGAAACGGTGCGCGCGCTGCGGTTCTACCTGGGCGTCCGCAGGCTGCTGGCGGCCCGCAAAGCGAATGCCATCACCATAGACTGCCTGGGCGGCCTCCAGCGCCGCGAGCTGCCGGGCTATCCCTGCGTCGCCTGGTCGCGCTTGGACGACGAGGGGCTGTTCGGGATCTGCCAGGCTGACGTCAACTGCACCATGACCAAGCTGCTGCTGACCCCCTTCACGGGCAAGCCCGGCTTTGTCTTCAACGCGGTGTTCGACGCCCCCCGCAACGAACTCATCCAGAGTCACTGCACCGCGCCTACGGCCATGCATGGAGTTGGTGGGCCACGCTCTCCCTACATCGTGCGCTCGCATCTGGAAACTGCGGAGGGAGTCTCGCTTCAGGTGCTGATGCCCGAATCAGGCCTGGTGACCGTGGCGGCGTTCGATGGGCCTGAGAAGCTGCGCATCTCGACCGCCCAAGTGCTGGGCAACGTCACCAGCGAGCTGGGCTGCCGCACGAAAATCCTGACCCGCGTTCGCAACGCCGAGCGCATGATGCAGGGCTTCAACGGCGGTTTGGGCGTGCATCGCGTCACCTTCTATGGCAACTACCGCAACGAGGCCCTGCGCCTGAGCCGCATGCTGGGCTTCGAGCTCGTCGAGGAAGCCTGAGCCGCGGTACAATCTGCGCATGAGGAAGCGACTTGTGCTGCTGGGTGTGTGCGTTTCGGCGCTGGCCGCGCAGGCGCCGAAAGGCTGGGTGAAAGGCAAGGGCTACGGCTGGATCTGGGGACCCGAGGACGAGGTGGGGGCGCTCAACGCCATCGCCGATCCGCAATACGTGCTGCGCGCCCTTTCCGAGTTCAAGCACGGCCGCATTTATGATTTGGGCGTGCGCGTGGACCGGCAGTCCTACAAGTGGCCGGGGCACTCGCCCATCGAGATCATGTCCTTCCGTAGCCCGGAGGGCGTCAAACGCGCGAGGGACATCGCCGCGTTCGCCGCTCATCCCCGCCAGCTCGGCTTCCACAGTTGCGCCCTGTTCATTTCCGACAACGTGGGGACGCAGATTGACGGGTTGGGCCACATCACCCGCGGCAAGGACAACCACTGGTACAACGGCTTTCGCGAGCAGGACTATGGCGGCGACTTCGGGCTGATGAAGACTGACGCCGACACCATACCGCCCATCGTGGCGCGCGCCGTGCTGGTGGACGTGGCCGGCTGGAAGGGTGTGGAAGCACTGCCCGCGCGTTTCGCCATCGGCCCGAAAGAACTGCAAGCCGCGCTGGCATGGCAGAAGGTGGACGTCGAGCCGGGCGACGCTGTGCTGATCCGCACAGGCACCTTGCGCTACTGGGGAGAAACCGGGGCCGATCACGCCAGGATCGCAGAGCACGACTCGGCCGGGCTGACCTTGGACGGCGCCCGGTGGCTGGTCGAGCAAAAGGGTGCCGTGCTGATTGCATCCGACACCAGCGGCCTGGAGTGGGGCGGGGATCCCACTCTACCGGTGCACGAGTACCTGCTCATTGAGCAGGGCGTGCACATCGGCGAGTTGTTCTACCTGGAAGAACTGGCGCGCGACCGGGCGTGGCGCTCCGTGCTGATCGTTACCACCAACCGCATCCGCGGCGCCACGGCCGGCTTCGCGCTGCGTCCCATCGCGCTGCGCTGAACCCTACAGGTTCTCGCCCAAGTCCAGCGGGAAAACGTGGCCCGTGGCCGTGGTAGTGACGCACAGATAGAGCGCGAGCAGGGCGAACTGGGCCACTGCCTCCTCGTCGCTCACCCCGTAGGCCAGCGGCGAGGCCGCCCGAATCGTCTGCCACTTTTCCGTGGGAAAGTCCTCCGGGCGAAGCACCGGGCCGGGCGCGATCGCGTTCACGAAAATGCCGCGCGGAGCGTACTCTACGGCCATCGCTCGGGTAAGAGCGGCCACCGCAGCCTTGGTCACCTGGTAAGGCAACACCCGCTTGCGCACACGGCCCGTCACACAAGCGTCGGCTACGTTGACGATGTGCGAACCGGGCGGCATCCACGGCGCCAGCGCCTGTGTCGGCCAGAACGAACCCAGCAGGTGGGCGCCGATGTTTTCCTCCCAGTCGGCCTCGCTCACCTGTTCGACAGAAACCACTCGGTACACCGAGGCCATGTTGACCAGGATGTGGACCGCAGGGAAACGGCTGCGGATCTGCTCCAGGGCTTGCTCGACCGACGAGCGCGAGGCCACGTCAGCTCGAACGACCACCGCCTCCACGCCCAGAGACTGGCACTCCTCTACCAGCGCCCGCGCCTCGTCTTCCGAGCTCCGGTAACTTGCCACAATAGCCACTCCCTGCTCGGCGAGGGCGCGCGCAAGCGCCCGGCCGATGCGCCTTGCCCCCGTGATCCAAGCCACCTGCCCCCGCAGGCGGGCCAACTGGCTTTCGACCAGCGTCACGGGAGCTTCCGGATGGCGGCCTCGATCACCTCGATTGCGGTCTCACCCACGAAGGAGGCCACTTTGCGCCCTTGCCTGTCGTAAACAAACAAGGCCGGCAACGCGCCGCTCCAGCCTGGGTCAACGGCCCGGATGAACGCGTCGTCGTCCCTTGAGCGCTTGATGTACCAGGGCGGAGGCACGCCGAACCTGGCCAGAAACTTGCGAGCGTCCTCCTGCTGTTCCGGATCGTCGGCCGAGACCGTAATCAATTTGAAGCGGCCCGCCAGCCGCTTGTGCAGTTGGACCAGTTCGGGCAGCTCCTTCAGGCACGGCTCGCACCACGTGGCCCAGAAATCCACCAGCAGGATCTGACCCTTGTTGGCCGCCAGCAGCTTCTGGTAGCCCGGCACGTCCAAGGGAGTGAGTTGGGGCTGGGCCACCGCCAGCCCAGCCGCGCACAACCACAGAACCGGGAACGCCAGCGTTCTCACGAAGCTTTCTTGACCCGCTTGATGGTGCAGCCAAAGGCCTTGGTCTCGGCGGTGGAGACGGCCTTGCCGGCCAGCAACTCATCGAGCGCCGTCCGCAGGTAGTGCTTGGTGACCCTGTCGGCCGAGCGGGAATCGTCAATGGCGCCATGATAGCGGATCACGCCATCACGGTCCAGTACGTAGACTTCAGGCGTGAACTGCGCGCCGAAACGATCCGCCACTACGTTGTTGTCGTCCTTGTACACCTTGAAGGGGAATCCCCATTTCTGAGCGTGCTCGGCGACCTCAGCCGCGGGCTCCGTGCTGTTGGCGTTGATGAAAACGAACTTGACGCCCCGCGCGCTGTAGTCCTTGTAAATCGCCTTCATGCGCTCGTTGTAGTCGTTGGAGATGGGACAGCGGGTGGCGATGAAAAGGATCGCCGTCACGTCGCCTTTCAGATTGGAAAAGCGAACCGTCTGGCCGGAGGTATCCTTCAGTTCGAAATCGCTTACCTTCGAGCCCAGCTTGAACTCCTGTGCGAAAACCAGCGTCGCAGCCACCCACGCCAGACCTACCATGTGGATCAACTTCATCCCTGCTCTCCTTTTGTTTTTGGTTGTGGCCCCGGGCCGCGTGGCGCGACCCGTGCCGGTTGCCGCTTGCGACCGCGCTCCCAGGATGCGGTCGCCTTCACGGATTCTTGAGCCGGAGGTTGATGACCGCCTTGCGCCGCGAATCGAACACGCTCAGCCGGCGCACGTCGCTCGAGCGGCCCTGGTGCTCCGCCTTCAGCTCGTAGTCCACATCCGTCGAAACCCCATGGAAGGCGTAAGCCCCGTCCTTTCGGGTGATGAAGGAGCGGATCTGCAAGGTCTTAGTGTTCTTGAGCTGCACCACCGCCCCTTCCACCGGGTTGCCGTCGGGGTCGGTCACCACGCCCTCCACCGACCGGGTAGGGGCTTCTTCCTCCTTGGACTTTTTCTGGCCAAAAGCCGTCTCCGCCAGCCAGGCCAGGACGACGGCCAGGACCAGGAACAGAACCCGGCGCACCGAATTCACCTCCCGGCAGCCATCACACGGCTCTCAATTCTTGGATGCTCGAGCGAGGCGAAAGAACACATCAATTCGCTCCTCGCCCTGGACCTGGACCTTATGTTGCTGGGTTTGGTAGCCCTCCGCACTGGCTGTCAGCAGGTACTCAGCGGGCTGCGGCGGAACGCGGAAAGCGAACTCCCCGCGAGCGTCGCTGGTGGCTTCCTGCCTCTTCAGGCGCAGCTTGCCGCCAGCGCCGCCCACCGGTTCCAGCACCACTCGCGCGCCCGGGAGGCTCAGGCCGTTGTCACGGAACACCGTGCCCGCCACCAGCGCATAGCTGGTCGGCCGCCGGATGTTTTGCTCGCCGGCCGGGGCGGCCATGCCGGCTGCCAGCAGCGCGGCCACCACAGCCCCGGGCAAACACCTAACGCCAGTCGTCCTCCTCTTCATCGTCGTAGTCGAGGTCTTCCTCTTCTTCCTCCTCGACAGGCTCCAGCTCCAAGGGGTCCACTCCTACGACGCGCAGCTCGGTTCCGCACTCGTCACAAGAGAGGGTGTCGCCCTCGTCGAGCTCGTCCTCATCCACATCAATTTCGGCGTCGCAGACCGGACAAGTCAACATAAATCGTCCTCCGATATCAGTCCATGCAATTTCCCTTATACGAAACTCCGAGGCCGTTGCCAAGTCCCAACCCGCTCCGGCCCGCGGCCTGGCCTCGCCGCGGGCCGCGGCCTGAGCCCCACCGCTTCATTGTACAGCGACTCCCGCTGCGGATCTGTCCCGACCCGCGATCGCATCCCACTCCGCCTCGTCGCCAGCGGGTTGCCACGGAGCCTTCGAGACGAGCCTCACCAGGTAGGCCTGGTAGGCGTACGTCCTGCGGTAGCGCGCACCGTCTGCCTCCTCCACGATGATGGAAAATCCGGGCCAGGTCTGCTGCCGCCGGCCCACGGTCAACTGGACCGGGTGCACACGCACGGGGAAGTAGCCTTTGAGCCTGCGCTCCACGTAGGCAGTTTCATAACGGTGCCGGCGCGCGTTCCACACGAAATAGCGGAAGCTGTCGAAGTCGTAAGGGTAGTCCCCGGGCGCAAGCGTGGTCCACAGCCAGTTGTGTTTGATCTGGTCGCCGTCGCGCACCTGGCCCATCGCAAAGTAAGACGTGATCCGGTGCCCCTCCGAGTACTGCGCCACCTCGTCGGGGATCGCCATGCGCAAACGCCGGGCCAGCACCCAGCCCGCACGGTGGTTCTGCAAACGCACCAGCGCCCAGGTGTCCACCGGGACCGGCTTGGGCGCCTCGCGACGGGCGAGTTGCTCGGGCGAGACGCGCGAGAGCTCCAGCCAGTCGGCGGGCGGCTTGGGCGCCGGGGGCATGG
>JBMFPL010000052.1:0-13123 GCA_049969115.1 Bryobacteraceae bacterium
CTGCACCCGGCGGCAAAGCTTACGAGGTCGGTTTCCACCTAGTCGAAGCGGGACCGTTCTTTCCTGTCCGCTTCGCAGAACTCCCGTTGCCAGACGAAGAAATCAAAGCGCACCTGCGCGCGGTGGACCCGCTGTTCGGCGAGCAGATCGCGGCCACTGAGGAGGTACTCTCGCGCTACGCGCGCGCCATCGAGCAATTGCTGGAAAGCAAGGGCCAGCGCCAGCCGGTCACGGGGCGGCTGTCGGCCGAGGGCGGCGAGCCGCTGGCCGTCGTCTTCCAGCCCGCCACGCGGCCGCCCGTCATCGCGGAGGTGCGCTTCACGGGCAACCAGGTGATCCCGGCCGCGGCGCTTCAGCGCGCCATGCACGCGGTGGCCGTCGGCATTCCCTTCCGCGAGAAGACCTTCCGGCAATTGCTCGAAACCAACGTGCGCCCGCTTTATGAGGCGCGCGGCTGCGTACGCGTGAGCTTTCCCGAAATCCGCACGCAGCCTGCCGAAGGCATCAAGGGCGTCGTGGTCCTCGTGCGCGTGGACGAGGGCGACAGCTACAAGCTGGGCGCCGTGCGCATCGAGGGCGGGCCGCTGGCGCCGGCCGAGTTAATGCGCGTGGCCGAGCTCAAAGAAGGCGACCTTTTCGACGGATCGCGCGTGCAGGCCGCGGCCGAGCGCATCCAGAAGAGGCTCCGCCGGGACGGCTATCTGCGCGCCGCGGCCAGAATCGAACAAAACATCCGCGAGGTTGGCCGCACCGTGGAGGTGACCTTCCGGGTGGACGCCGGCCCCCAGTACACCTTCGACCAACTCGTTATTCGCGGCCTCGATCTGATCGCGGAGGCGGCGGTCAAGAAAATGTGGACCCTCAAGCCCGGCCAGCCGTTCAACGCCGACTACCCCGACTACTTCTTGACCCGCATCCGCGAGGAGGGCATGCTGGAAAACCTGCGCAAGGCCAGCGCTTCTCTGGAAACCGACGACGTAGCGCGCACGGTGCGCGTGACGCTCGAGTTCCGCTGAACTCTCCCGATCCTGCCGCCCGATTTGGTAAGCTCACTCGGGTATGAAGCGCGTCCTGTTGCCGGCCATCGCCGCCTGCCTGGCCGCGGCCCAGCAGATCCCGCGGCCCGAGCATCCCCAGCCCCAGTTCCAGCGTGAGCAGTGGCTTAACCTGAACGGGACCTGGGAATTCGAATTCGACGACGCCAATGCGGGCCTGAAAGAAAACTGGGCCAGCGGCGGGAGGAAATTCAGCCGGAACATTACCGTGCCATTCTGTTTCGAGTCCCCGGCCAGTGGTATCGGCGATCCTTCTTTCCACCCCTGGGTCTGGTACCGGCGCAGCTTCACCGTGCCCGAGGCGTGGCGCGGCAAGCGCATCTGGCTCCGCTTCCAGGCAGTGGACTACCGGGCTTGGGTGTGGGTCAACGGGCAGTTCGCCGGCTTCCACGAGGGCGGCAGCACGCCGTTCGGCTTCGACATCACCGAACGGCTCAAGCCCGGCGCCAACACGGTCACCGTGCGCGCGGAAGATCCTCCTGCGGATCGCTCGATTCCGCGCGGCAAACAGTACTGGGAGCCAAAATCGCGCGGCATCTTCTACACGCGCACCAGCGGGATCTGGCAAACCGTGTGGCTGGAAGCGGTCGAGGAGACGCGCCTGCAACGGGTGCGCATCACGCCCGCCATGGATGGCGCCGTACGATTCGAAGCGTTTGTGGCGGCGCCGCGTCAGGGGCTGGAATTTCACGCCCTGATCCAGTCCCAGGGCAAGACCGTGGCTTCGGTGATGACTCTGGCCGAAGAGTCGCCCGTGCTGGCGATGGCGGGAGTGCCCAATCCGAGGCTGTGGTCGCCATCCTCCCCGAATCTCTACCACTTGATCTCCGAGTTGCGGCAAGGCGGCAAGGTCGTGGACCGCGTTTCTTCCTACTTCGGGTTCCGCTCCGTCTCCGCCGAAAACGGGCGCTTCGTGCTCAACGGTCGCGCTTTGTATCTGAAGTTCCTGCTCGATCAGGGTTACTGGCCACAGAGCAACCTGACGCCGCCCTCCGACGAAGCCATCCAGTACGACATTCGCATGGCTAAGGAAATGGGCTTCAACGGCGTGCGCAAGCACCAGAAAGTGGAAGATGCACGCTTCCTGTACTGGGCGGATCGCCTGGGGTTCCTGGTCTCCGGGGAGATGCCCAATGCTTATGTTTACAACCCGGTCTACGTGGAGCGTTTCACGCGCGAGTGGATCGAGGCGCTAGAGCGCGACTACAACCACCCCTCGATCGTGATCTGGGCGCCGATCAACGAAAGCTGGGGCGTGCCGAATCTCCGCGAACCGCGCCAGCAGCACCACCTGAAGGCGCTCTATTCTCTGACCAAATCGCTCGACCCCACGCGCCTGGTGATCGACAACGAGGGATGGCAGCACACCGACCAGACCGATCTGTTCGCCGTGCACGATTATGCCCGCACCGGCGAGCTGCTTTACGAGCGATGGAACCGCGATTTCTCCCGCCCGGGCGCGCTGCTGCCCCCGACCGGCCCCGGCTACCTGATCCCCGGTTATGGTTACAATGGCGCGCCGCTATATTTGTCCGAGTTCGGCGGCATCGCTTACGTCCCGCCCAGCCACCAGGTTCCCCGGGATGCCTGGGGATACGCGGGAATCGAAAAGAGCGCCGAATCGGCGCTCGCCCGCCTGCGGGGACTCTATGAAGCCATCGCGAAGTTGCCCTTCGCAGGCATCTGCTACACGCAAATCGCCGACGTGGAACAGGAGATCAACGGCTTGCTCACTTACGATCGCAAGCCCAAGTTCGACCTCAAGGCGATCCGTGAGTTGAACGAGATGCTGCGCTGACAAGGAGCGACCATGGACGTTTCCTGGATCGGACTGCTGGTAGTGGCTTTGGGCGCGGCCATGCAGGGCAGCTTCGCGCTGCCTCAGAAGTTCATTCGTGGCTGGGCCTGGGAAAAGATGTGGCTGGTGTACTCGATCACGGCCATGGTGGCGCTGCCCTGGCTGCTGATTGCCGCCGCAATTCCGGAAGCATGGTGGGCCTATCCCGCGGTGCCGGGCGGCGTGCTGGCCCGCACGGCTCTCTTCGGCGCGGGCTGGGGCATCGGCTCGGTGTTGTTCGGGCTGGGCATCGCGCGCGTGGGCATGGCGCTGGCTTTCGCAATCATCATCTCGCTGACCGCGGCGGTCGGCTCGATCGTTCCCCTGGCCATCCTGCACCCGGACCAGCTCGCCACGCGACGCGGGCTGCTGCTGTTCGCGGGCTTGGCCATCGTGATCGCGGGCGTCGCGCTGTGCTCGCGCGCCGGGGCAATGAAAGAAGAGGCTGCCGGCCGGGCCACCGCGGCCCGCTCGGGCTTCGCCCGCGGCCTCGCCATCTGCATCGCTTCCGGCATCGCATCGCCCATGATGAACTTCAGCTTCGCTTTCGGCGGGCCGATCGCCGAGGAAACGCGCCGGCTCGGGGCAGGACCTGCCGCGGCCAATTTCGCCGTGTTCGCCATCGCGGTTTCGGCCGGGTTCGTGATCAACGCGGGCTATTGCCTGTATCTGCTGGCGCGCCATCGGAGCTGGGCCTCCGGCGAGGCCGGCCGCACGGCACGCAACACGGCGCTGGGCGTGGCCATGGGCGCGTTGTGGCTGTTCGGGTTCTACTTTTACGGCTCCGGCGCGGCGTGGCTGGGCAGCTACGGACCTATCCTGGCCTGGCCGGTCTTCATGACCGTGATGGTGCTGGTGGCCAACTTCTGGGGCCTGGCCACCGGTGAGTGGAAGCTGGCGCCCGTACGCGCGCGACGGCTGCTGGCCGCCGGCATCGTGGTGCTGATCGCCGCCCTGATCGTCATCGGCGCAGCCGCCCAGAGCTGAAAATTGCTGCGGCGGCAGGACGGCAGCGCGCTCTGCTATAAACGAAGAAGGAAGCCCCATGCAGAACGTGCTGGCGATCCTGCTGGCCGGGGGCGCAGGCGAGCGGCTGTACCCATTGACCCGGCACACGGCCAAACCCGCAGTGCCTTTCGGCGGGCATTACCGAATCATCGACTTCACGCTGTCCAACTGCATCAACTCCGACGTCCGTAGGATCTTCATCCTCACCCAGTACAAGTCCCTGGAATTGACCCGGCACGTGCGCGAGGGCTGGAACATTCTGTCGGCCGAGCTGGGCGAATACATCGAAATCATCCCGCCCATGAAGCGGATTCATGAAGACTGGTATCTGGGCACGGCCGATGCGGTCTTCCAGAATTGCGAAAGCATCCTGGCCGAGAAACCCGAATACACGCTGGTGCTTTCAGGCGATCACATTTACAAAATGAATTATCGCGAAATGATTGCCTGGCACCAGCGCCACAATGCCGAAATCACGCTGGCCACCATCCAGGTGGCGCCCGAGGAAGCAAGTCGCTTCGGCGTGGTGGAAATCGCGCCCGATTACCGGGTCGTCGGATTCGAGGAAAAGCCGCAGCACGGCAACCCGGTGCGCTCGGTGTTCAATCCCGAGATGGTCAGCGCCTCCATGGGCGTCTACGTGTTCGACACGCGCGTGCTGGTTGAGGCGGTGACCGAGGACGCTGCCGATCCCCATTCGACCCATGACTTCGGCCGCGACGTTCTGCCCAAGGCGATTCACAAGTACCGCGTCTACGCTTACGACTTCGTGGACCTCAACAAGAAAGCGGCCAGATACTGGCGTGACGTGGGGACCATTGACGCCTACTACGAAGCCAACATGGACCTGGTGGCGGTGACGCCGGAGTTCAACCTCTATGACGAGGAGTGGCCGGTGCGCACCAGGCCCTTGCAACGCCCTCCCGCCAAGTTCGTCTTCGCCCAAGAAGGGCGTCGCATGGGCGTGGCCATTGACTCCATCGTCTCCGGCGGCTGCATCATTTCAGGCGGCCGCGTGGTGCGCTGCGTGCTTTCACCCGGGGTGCGGATTAACAGTTACTGCGAGGTGGAAAGCTCGATCCTGATGCACAACTGCGAGGTGGGCCGTTACAGCCGCATCCGGCGCGCCATCATCACGCCCAACGTCAAGGTTCCGGAAAACAGCGTGATCGGTTACGATCTCGACCAGGACCGAGCGAAAGGTTATTTCGTCACCGATTCGGGGATCGTCGTGGTCACTGACGAGCAGGCGTCTTACACCAGCAGCGTGCGCCAGTCGGGATGAACCCTTTACCTCTCAAGGCAAGGTTACGGCAAAAAGGAGAAAGGAACTCATGGAAATCGTAAAAGTCGTCGGACGTGAAATCCTAGATTCCCGCGGGAATCCCACGGTGGAAGCCGAAGTTTGCCTGGCCGACGGCAGCTTCGGCCGCGCCGCAGTGCCTTCGGGCGCGTCCACGGGCGAGCACGAAGCCCTGGAGCTGCGCGACGGTGACAAGAAACGCTACCTGGGCCGCGGCGTCACCAAGGCCGTCGGCCACATCAACGGCGAGATCGCGCAGGCCGTCTGCGGAATGCGCGCCGACCAGCAAGCGGAGCTGGACCGCAAGCTCATCGAGCTGGACGGCACCCCCAACAAGGGCCGGCTGGGCGCGAACGCCATCCTGGCCGTCTCCATGGCGGCTGCGCGCGCGGCGGCGGCCTCCCACAAGCTCCCACTGTACCGCTACCTGGGCGGGGTGGGCGCCCGGACGCTCCCTGTGCCGCTCATGAACATCCTTAACGGGGGCGTGCATGCGGACAACTCCGTGGACGTGCAGGAATTCATGATCGTCCCCTTCGGGGCGCCATGCTTCGCCGAAGCCCTGCGCATGGGGGCGGAGATTTTCCACACCCTGAAAGCAGTCCTCAAGCAGCGCGGCTACTCCACGGCGGTCGGAGACGAGGGCGGCTTTGCGCCCAATCTCAAGTCCAACGAGGAAGCGCTGGAGCTGATCCTGGAAGCTATCGACGAGGCAGGTTACAAGGCAGGCCAGGACGTGGGGCTGGCGCTGGACCCCGCGGCCAGCGAATTCTACGACGCCGGCAAGGGCAAGTACGTTTTCAGGAAGTCGGACAAAAGCGAGCGCACGCCCGAGCAGTTAGTGCAATTCTGGACAGACTGGGTGCGCCAGTACCCCATCGTCTCGCTGGAAGACGGCATGGCCGAGGATGACTGGGAAGGTTGGAAGTTACTGACCCAGGCGCTGGGCGAAAAAATCCAGCTCGTTGGTGACGATATTTTCGTGACCAACGTAACTCGCCTGGCGCGCGGCATCGAACAGGGCATCGCCAACTCCATCCTGATCAAGCTCAACCAGATCGGCACGGTGACGGAAACGCTGGAAGCGATGCAAATGGCTTCCCGGGCGGGTTACACCTCGGTGATTTCCCACCGCTCGGGCGAAACCGAGGATCCCTTCATCGCCGATTTCGCCGTCGCCACCAATGCCGGCCAGATCAAGACCGGCTCGGCCAGCCGCACCGACCGCATCGCCAAGTACAACCAGTTGCTGCGCATCGAAGAGGATCTCGGCCGGGCGGCGGTCTTCGCCGGCCGCAAGGCGCTGCGGCGATAACCGGTAACGCTTGCCCCGATGAGGGAGGAAAGTGACCATGTACAAGCTCGTCCTTCTCCGACACGGCGAAAGCGTCTGGAACAAGGAGAACCGTTTCACCGGCTGGACGGATGTGGACCTGTCCGAGCGCGGCATCGAGGAAGCGCACGAGGCCGGCCGTATCCTCAAGCGCGAGGGTTACACCTTCGATCTGGCCTTCACCTCGGTGCTCAAGCGCGCCATACGCACCTTGTGGATCGTCCAGGATGAAATGGACCTGATGTGGATCCCGGTGCAGATCTCCTGGCGGCTGAACGAGCGCATGTATGGCGCGCTGCAAGGCCTCAACAAGGCGGAGATGGCCGAGAAATACGGCGAGCAGCAGGTGCTGCTGTGGCGCCGCAGCTACGACATCCCGCCGCCCGCGCTGGACAAGAGCGACCCGCGCTGGCCCGGCCACGACCCGCGCTACCGCGATCTGCCCGCGGAGCTGATCCCGGTGACCGAGTCACTCAAGGACACCGTGCAGCGGTTCCTCCCTTACTGGCACGAGGCCATAGCCCCCGCGATCAAGTCGGGCAAGCGCGTGCTCATTTCCGCGCACGGCAACAGCCTCCGGGCCCTGGTCAAATACCTGGACAACATCTCCGACCAGGACATCGTGCACCTGAACATCCCGACCGGCATGCCGCTGGTCTACGAACTGGACGACAACCTGAGGCCGCTGCGCAGTTACTACTTGGGCGATCCCGAAGCAGTGCGCAAGGCCATGGAAGCCGTGGCAGCCCAGGGCCGCCGGCGCCAGCAACAACCGGCCTGATCGGGCATGACGGGGCCGCCCGCGCCGTCGGGCGGCCTCACCAGCCCGGCCGCCGGTACACCTCGCGGCCGTCCACCACCGTCAGCAACGCCTCGATGTCCTTGATTTCGTCTTCGGGGCAAGTCAGGTAGTCCTTCGAGATCACCACAAAGTCGGCGAGCTTGCCCGGTTCGATAGATCCCTTCAGGTTCTCCTCGAAACTCAGATAGGCCGCGTTGAGCGTCCACAGCCGCAGCGCCTCTCCCCGCGTGATGCGCTGCTCGGGGCCAAGCACGGCGCCATCCACCGTTTGGCGCGTGATTGCCATCCACATCCCGAAGAACGGGTGGTAGGGGTTGATGGCCTTGCGCGCATCGAAGCGGATCATGTGATCCGACCCACCGGCCACGATCATTCCCTCGTCCAGCAGGGAGCGCAAGGGGATGAAATAGCGCATGCGGGAGGGACCGAAAACGTCCTTGAGGGCGGGGCCGTCGAAGTGATGCCAGGCCGGTTGGCAATCGAAAAGCACGCCCATGCGGACGGCGCGCGCCCTGGCCTCTTGGTTGGGGAAGTTGCCGTGGCTGATGGTGAAACGCCGAGGGCGGATGGGTCGCTCGCGATCGGCGGCCTCGTAGGCATCGAGCAGCAGGTCCGTGGCGCCGCCCCCCGCCGTGTGCGCCGTCATCTGCCAGCCGAGCCGGTTGGCCGTGACCGCCATCTCGAACAGGTTTTCTTTGGGCACGTAAAGTACGCCGCGGTAATCCGGATCGTAGTAACCATAGACGGCCGTGTTTTCCCCGTAGGGCTCGCGCAGGTAAGCCGTGCCGATGAGAATGCCGCCGTCCACGATCGTCTTGATGGAACCCACCCGGACCCACTCGTCGCCGAAACCGGTGACAAAGGGAATGCGCATGATTTCCTGGCGCACTTGTTGCGGCGTGCCTTGCGCGCTGATCAGGAAGGTCACGTAAGTGCGCACGGTGAGACGGCCCGTCTGGCGCAATTCCTGGTAAGCGCGGAAACCCTCGGGACCCTGCCCGCGATCGATGGTGCTGGTGATGCCGGCCTCGTTGTATTTCTTCTGCATACTCTCGATGGCCCAGAGCAGGTCGCGATGAGTGGGCTGGCGGGTCCGTCGCAGCGGGCCGAGAAGGCCGGGAGCGCCCAGGATCAGCCCGGTGGGTTCGCCCTTGGCGTCCTTGATGATCTTGCCGTTGGGCGGCTGGGGGGTATCGCGCGTGATGCCCACCTTGGCCAGCAACGCGGAGCTGAGCACGGAAGCATAGCCGTTGTCTGCCAGGACGAGGCGACCGGGCGCGGCCTCGTCCAGCTCGTAACGCGTGGGATAACGGCGCTCGCGCAGGCGCGTGGCGTACACCTTGGGCACGAAGATGATGCGGTCCGCGGGCAGCCGCGCAGCCCGCCTGCACACGTAAGCCTGCACGTCGGCGATGGTGTTCATCACCGGGACTTCGCCTTCCTGCTCGCTCAGCGCCGCCCCGGAAGGATGCGTGTGGCTGTCGATCAAGCCTGGCACTACGCAGCGGCCGCCCAAGTCCACGCGCCGCGTCATGTGCCCCGCGTACTTGAGGATCTCCTCGCTGGAACCTACGGCCAGGAACCGGTTGCCGCGAATGGCCAGGGCCTGCGCCACAGGGCGCCCCGGCCACATGGTGATGATTTTCGCGTTGTAGTAAATGACGTCGGCGGGCTGGGCCATGAGCGCCGCCGCCAGAGCCGCCGGCCAAAGCATCCTTCGCATGGTTCAGTACCCCCTCTGCTTGTCCACCACGTTGAGCAAGGGCAGGCCGTTCACGTAACGCCGCACATTCTCGGCGAAGAACTCGATGAGCCGGCGCTGCCGGTCCGGGCTCCATCCCGAGGTGTGCATGGTCATCACCACGTTGGGGCAGTCGAAGATGGGATGATCCGGCGGCGGCGGTTCCTTGGGGAAGACATCCAAACCCGCACCCGCGATCCATCCCTCTTGGAGAGCGCGCACCAGGGCCATGTCGTCGAAGAGCTGGCCGCGTGAGAGAGCCAGGAAATAGGCCGTGCGCTTCATGCGCCGGAAGACTCGCTCGTTGAACATGCGCTCGGTCTGCGGCGTGTGGGGCGCAGCCGCCACCAGCACGTCCACCTGGGGAACCATTTCCTCGAACCAGCCGGGATCGTGCAGCTCGGCCACGTACTCCGGCTTGGGTATGGGCTTGGCGTCGGTGCCCACGATGCGCATGTCGAAGCCGTAATGGGCCCGGCGCGCCACCGCCGTGCCGATTCCGCCCATGCCTACGATTCCCATCGTGCGCCCGGCCAGCTCCACGTGATCCGCCGATTTGGGACTGCCCACGGGCTTCCACTCGCGCCGGAGAAACTGCGGGAAGTAATATTTCGTAATGCCGCGCGTCAGGCACAGCAGCATGCCCATCGCCGTCTCGGAAATGCCTGGCGCGAAGATGCGCGCGCAGTTGGTCACCACCACCGGGCTGGCGCGCAGCCGCGCGTCCATCCACTCCACGCCTGCCGCGCCCGCTTGCAGCCATTTCAACTTGGGGGCGTAATCCAGCTCCACGCCGCTCAGGCTGCCGTACACCACCTCGGCTTCCGGCAACTGCCGGCGGAACTCTTCTCGCGAGCGGGCGATCACGATTTCGACCTTCGCCGGAGCTGCCGCTTCCTGGATGCGTCGCACTTCTTCGGGCTCGAAGGCATAGTTGGTCACGATGCGCAAGGGCTCTCCCTGCGCCCTGGCTTCCGTGACCGGGAACGGCTGAACGACCACGGGCTCGCGCACTGCGGCTGCGACCGGCGCGGCCGCCAGAAATCCTCGGCGGGAAAGGGTTTCACTGGACACGTTCTTGCCTCCGGTGAAGGCAAGAATAGCACGCCGGCGCCGGCCGCGATCAGGGGTTGGGGTACACGTGCAGGTTCTGGGTCGTGGTCTTGCGCCATTCCGCCAGCGGCGGCGCCCCGATGCTTTCGAATACTTCCGCCAGCTCGCGGCGCAGGCCTTCGGCGACTTTACGATAAGCCGGGTCCGCGATCAGGTTCCGGGTTTCGCCCGGATCCGCTTCCAGATCGTAAAGCTCGGCGGGCCACTCCCCTGTGCGTTCGACATACTTGAGATTTTCCGTCCGGATGGCCCGCACGTACGCGTATTCGAAATAGAGCCGGTTGCTCCAGCTCACTTTGTGGCCGGCCAGCAGGGGCACGTAGCTGCGCCCGATGCGGCGGCCGTCAGGCGGGGCCCCCACGCCCAGATACTCCAGGACGGTCGGGAAAAAGTCGTAGGCCGACACCATTTCCTGGATCACTAGTCCTTCGCGGATGCGGCCGGGATGGTTCCAGATCATGGGGACGCGGATGGACTCCTCATACATATTAAAAGGAATGGTGCCGTTGCCCTTTCCCCAGACGCCGTGGTGACCCGCGTTCCAACCCTGATCGGCAGTGAAAATGACGAGCGTGTTCTCCCGCAGGCCCAGCTCTTCCAAGCGCCGGAGCACCCGGCCCACGTTATAATCCACGCCAGTAACCAGCGCGCTGTAACTCCTCATGGATTCCTGGTTGCCATGGTGGCTCCGCAGTTGGGGATTCTGCCGGGGATGAACAGGCTCGCGCGGGAAGCAGCGGAAAGACACGTGCGCATAGGGAGTCCAGTAGAGCTCTGGCTGGTAATCGTAGGGCGTGTGGGGCGCGTAGTAAGGCACCAGCAGGAAAAACGGCCGCGTGTGATGCCGGTCGAGAAACTCGAGGGCATAATCGGTTACGATGTCAGTCTTGAAACCAGCAATTTTTCTTCGCTGGCCCTGGATCACGAACACGGGATCGCGGTAAGTTCCCCCGCCGCCCGGCACCGTGACCCAGTAAGTGAAGCCGGCCTGCGGCTGCTCGTCGTTGCCCATATGCCACTTGCCGCACATGCCCAGCGTATAACCGGCTTTGGCCAGCAGCTCTGTGTAAGTGATGAGGCCTCGCAGGAAAGGCCGCGATTTGGGCCCGAAAGTATCCTCGGGCACCAGATAGTCTTGCACGCCGTGATGGGAGGGGAGCAGCCCCGTCAGGTAAGTCATGCGGCTCGGCGAACAGACCGGCGTCGCGGCGTAGGCCCGCGTGAAGCGGGCGCCTCCGGCGGCCAACCGGTCCAAGTTGGGCGTATGAATTTCCTGGCAGCCGTAGGCACCCAGCGCCCATGCCCCGTGGTCGTCGGTCATGAACAGGACGACGTGGGTTCGCGCCCGGGAGGGCGCGGCCAGCGCCAGCGTGGATCCCAGGAATGCCCGGCGGGTCACTCGACTCATGGCCACAGAATTGTACAATGACCGGAGCCTTGGAGAGGTGGCGACGATGCGGGCTTGCAACCTGAGCCGGCGGCGATTGCTGTTCGCAGCTTGCGGCTTTGCCACCCCAGCCGCCGGCGTCTCTGTTCGCGCCATCACGCGGGGCCGAAGTTCCATTGGTTCGGCTACTACGACAAGCGGCAGTTCGATCCCTCGGGCCGGTACGTTCTGGGCATGGAGGTGGGCTTCGAACACCGCTCGCCCCGGCCTGACGACGCGGTGCAGCTGGGAATGGTGGACCTGCGGCGCAACGACCTCTGGATCCCGCTGGCCCAAACGCGCGCCTGGAACTGGCAGCAGGGTGCCATGCTGCAATGGCTGCCGGGCTCGGAACGCGAGGTGATTTACAACGACCGCAAGGGCGACCGCTACGTTTCCGTGATCCTCGACGTGCGTACCGGCCGCAAACGCACGTTGCCCGCGCCTGTTTACGCGCTGAGCCCGGATGGACGTTGGGCGGTCACCACAGACTTTCGCCGCCTCGCTGATACCCGCCCGGGCTACGGCTACAACGGGATCCCGGATCCCAACCGCGATGTCCCGGCGCCCGAGGACGCGGGCATCTGGCGAGTGGACCTGGCTTCGGGCAAGACCGAGCTGATCATCTCTATCGCCCAGGTAGAGGCCATGCCCAACAAGCCTCCCAACCCGCAAATCGATTGGACCGGCGCCAAACACTGGTTCAACCATCTGCTGGTTTCGCCCGATGGCCGGCGCTTCGTTTTCCTGCACCGCTGGAGACCAAGCGCAGCAGGCGCCGGGCGTTTCTTCACGCGCATGTTCACCGCCGACCCCGAGGGCAGGAATCTGCACCTGGTCGACGGCTTCGGGGGCGCGAGCCACTTCATCTGGCGCGATCCGGACCATATCCTCGCCTGGGCCACGCGCCCGCCGCTGGGCGGCAAATTTTACCTTTACAAGGATCGGAGCGATCGCGTCGAGCCTGTCGGGCCGGATGTCATGACCACCGATGGTCATTGCAGTTACTTGCCGGGCAACCGCTGGATCCTCAACGACACTTACCGTGACAAGCAGCGCCGACAGCACCTCTATCTCTACGACACGCTTGCCGGAAAGCGCTTCCCCTTGGCGAGTTTCTACTCTCCACCCGAATACACCGGCGAGTGGCGGTGTGACCTGCACCCGCGTTTCAGCTCTGACGGCCGGTTGGTCACCGTGGATTCGCCGCACCAAGGCGGCAGGCAAATTTATCTGCTCGATATCGGAGGCCTTCTGGGCTGATCCCGGTTTCCCCCGAACGAACGGTGTTCGGTTATACTACCAGCCTGGCCGCCATGCGATATTACCTTGCCTTCGATCTGGGCGCGGAGAGCGGACGTGCCATGCTGGGCTCGATCGGCGATGGGGTTCTGGCGCTCGAAGAACTCCACCGGTTCCCCAACATCCCGGTACGCTTGCCCACAGGCCTGTATTGGGACACGCTGCGCCTGTTCCACGAAATCCTCCAGGGCCTGACCATAGCC